>JAGHBD010000116.1 GCA_021161135.1 Thermoplasmata archaeon | reverse complement strand
GAACTATGCATCCGCCACATGATCCCAGTTTAAATACCGCCACCTTAGGCTTTGCCTGTCCCTCCATTTCCAACTCCTCCATCATTAAACGATCTTGTCAGGTAGTGGCTCTACTTCATCGTAGGAGAAGACAGGGCCGTCTTTGCAGACGTACTTTGATCCTATTTGGCAATGTCCACATTTCCCAACTCCGCACTTCATTCTGCGTTCCATGGATAGGTAGATTTGACGCTTGCTGAATCCTCTTTCAAGAAGTCCTTTCACGGCGAATTTCATCATAATCTCTGGCCCGCATACAAGTACTATGGAGTTATCGGGTTTCGTCTCCATGTCTTCGAAGAGCTTAGTTACAACGCCTACCCTATGGTCCCATTTAACCCCTTTAGGCACGGCGTCAACGGTTAGCAGCAATCTAAAGTTCTTAGCCTGCTTCCATTGATCATATTCATCAACATATAAGAGATCTCCAGGCGTTCTAGCTCCATATAGTACTTCTACTTTGTTGAATTCATCGCGGTGCTTAATCGTGTAGTATATTACTGGTCGTAGAGGGGCAATGCCTATACCACCAGCGACTATTAGCAAGTCTTTTCCTTTAGCCTCGTCGAGAGGCCACCCTTTTCCGAAGGGGCCGCGAACTCCTACGATGTCTCCTTCTCTAAGCTTGAAGATTGCGTTTGTAACGCTGCCTACCATCCTAATCGTATGCTCGAAGATCCCCTTCGCGTCAGGATCGGAGGTTATTGAAAAGGGGGCTTCACCGACTCCGAAAATTGAAATCATGTTAAATTGTCCGGGGTTGAACTTGTACTTCTCCCGTATATCATCATCTAGAAATCTCAAGGTGAAAGTCCTAGTATCTCTAGTTTCCTGGTTAATCTTCTCAATTACAGCTAAACTGGGCCTGTAAATGTTCATCGTTCACCCTCCTAGCTTAGCGGGACGGGTTTCTCCATGATCTCGCCGACTATCTTAACGGGATCTATCTTTCTTACACACCATCGTATACACCTGCCGCAGCCAACACATCCGAACTCTCCATACTGCTCAATGAAGTAGCTTAGCTTATGGTATATCCTCTGCTTGAATCTAGCTAGTCTTTCTCTACGGAAGTTCCCTCCAAGAGCTACTTCAGCGAATTCCAAAAGAAGGCATGAATCCCATGTCCTAATCCGCTCCACTTCTCTCAGATTGATGCTGAATTTGTCAACTACGTTAAAGCAGTAGCAAGTGGGACAGACGAGGTTGCAGCTGCCACAAGCTAAACACAACTTACCCATGGACTCCCATACTTTGTGGTTAAAGTTTTTAGCTAGAAGCTCGGGGAGCTTTTCAACGTTGGGTATTCTCCTTTTCTGGTTGATCTCAGACTCCATCTTTCTGAGTATCTCCTCCTTCCGCTTCAGAATAGTCTCTCTGTATTCGTCAGATACCTCAGCGAACCCCATCGCCTTAATTAGCTCCTCACCCTTGTTGCTTCCTACCTCTAACACGTAGCCACGTTCATCCAAGTTTGTTAGTACCAAGTCGTAGCCTTCCTTAGCGAATGGGCCTGCGCCAAATGTTGTGCAGAAGCAGTATTCATCTGCAGCGGTGCAGTTCAGAGCTACGATGATTGTGTTCTCTCTCCTCTTTAAGTAGTATGGATCCTTAAGCTCGTCGAGAAACACTTTATCCAACAATAGAATTGCTTTCAAATCGCAAGGATGCACGCCAAACAGTACGCATTTCTCGTTAACTTCAGGCTCTTTAATAGTGATCTCTTTATCTTCTCCTAACTTAACATGCAGAATAGTCTCAAAAGGAGGAAGAAAATACTTCTTTATAGGCAACATTGTTGAAATATAGCCTAAGTCCACTTCATCAGGATTAGTGATTTCTTCAAATTTCCAGAAATCCTTTGCTTTAACTGGTCCATATACTTTATACCTACTGAGTAATTTCTCAAGTAGGTTTTTCACCTCCTCGATGGAGAGTATGAGCACCCTTCCCACCGTCCCTTATTCCTCTCGATAAGTTGGCTCTCCTTTTTTATTGTCAATGTTAAATCTTATTATTGTTCACTATAATGTTACTTTATATTTTGCTTGTCAGCCTAGGAATTTTACTTGTATCTTCCCCGACTATTATGAAGGTAATAGTTCTTTGAGATAACTCTAAATGAAAAAGCTTTTTTCTTTATCTTCTCTATTGATTGATTAACGATTAAAGAGGGATGTCAGCTTGCTGAAGGGAAGGTATAAGACTTTCTGAGAGAGTGAACATCTTAAGGCACATTTAAGCGAGAGGAAGTTCTTGGGGATTATTAAAGAGTACATTGAAGTAATAATCGAAGACAGAGCAAGAAACCTTGAATAGATGAGTATGGTGCATCAATCGGGGGTGCTTCAGGAGTTGAAGAACGAGACTATACGTGAAGCCTTTAAGTTGATCTCTGACTATAGTGTAGCTGTTATCGGCCCAGCTTGAAGAGTATTGTATAAGCTGTATGCATATTAAATTAACGGCTATGAGTCTGAAAGATTGGAGTATGAAACGGTAGCTCTTAGTGGACTTAACTGTAAACTTCTAAGCCTTGGCATAATAATTGATATAGACAATCTCTGCAATGCCTATGGTTTTAGTCACTATACCTAGGCAACGCTGGCAACTCTTCAACCCCGTCTCCTAATTTCAACTTTCATCTTGACCATGGCGTACATATTACAGTTAGTAAAGAGATATGCTCAGCAGTATATAATTACTCAGTTTTAAAATACTGATATTCGTTGTTTCACGCGTTCAAGATTCTTGAAGTATTCTGGCTTCGATTATCCCTAATCATTACTTTCATGGCTTACTCGCAATAAGAACATCCTCGCCTTAGAAGTCCTTAAGCTCGGGGCATTTCTCCCTAACCTTCTTTAACACCTCTTGATACCACGTTGGAAGCTGCAAATCCTCGATTCTCCTTGACGGTGTGTAGGGCTTGATGTCGAGCACTGGAGTTCCATCAAATAAGTCGAGATCCTCCACCTCTAAGAGGCGCCCCCGTCTTCTGATGAGCTTCACTATGGTGATGGCTATGGGGTTTGGCCTATGCGGCGAATCCGTGCAGAAAACCCCCACCTCCGGCAGTTCCTCTAAGTTTATTCCAAGGTGACGTAACCTCCGCGGCTTTACCTTGATCACCTTGCGCTGCTCCTCAGTGGTTTTGTGAAGATATGCTGTGACTATGAGATGAGAGAAGCCATCTATGCCGTCTAGCCCATCAGCGTACTCTTCGAAGATCTCTATGACTCCTTTCGCTCCCTTTATCCACTTGGATTTAATCTTCTCGTCGCTCTCCTTGACACGCACTACCCCTATGGGTTTGAGCTTAATCTCCATGGTCTCCCTCTCCATTAAGCGAGGTTCAAGATTTTCAGAAGTTTCTCGAAGTTCTGTCGAGATGGCTCCCGCTTATACGCCCTCAGCGCCTCTATAAGCTCCCTGACACTCCAGCTCCCTAGTAGCCTCTCTAGTTTGTTCTTCCGCCAGCTTTTCCTCACAAAGAGGTACTGGGTTAGCGAGGTTACATTAGCTGGCCTCCTACGCAGACTTGCTGATTCAAAGTCCAAGATTACCGGCTTTCCCTCCTTGGAGATTCTGACATGCCTCTTGGCGATGGATAGCTCGCCGTGATCTATTCCGAAAACGTCCAGCCTATAGCACTGTTCAAGGGTTTCCCTCAACACTCTCTTAACTTCCTCTGGCTTCAAGTCTTCCCTTGCAAGCCAGTCCTCTAAATCCTCTCCCTCTATGTACTCCATGAGCAGCGCGTTCTTAGAGACGGCTAGAAGCCTTGGACCTATGCCGAGCTTATTCACTCTTCGGAGAAGCCCTCCCTCTACTTCCAAGCTTCTTCTGGAGGCGTCAACTCTTCTAAGCTTAAGCACCGCTTTTCCTCTGTCTATGGTTTCGACAAGCACTACTATGCCTACGTACCCCTTGCCCAAGACGTTGAAGCCGCCGATCTTTACTCTCCCACGAGGTATCAGCTTCACGACACCCATTCTCCTTAAAAGCTTCAACCTACTAGCCACCACTCTATTAGTTGGCTTAGGATAGCCTATCACGAGCTTCACTTGCTCGTTGAGTTCCCTGTGAGTTAATGGTAGCTCTACAGCCATCTCGGCTTCTTCACCACAAAATCTGCCAACTCCTCCCTAAACTCCTCAACCTCTCGATAGAGCTTTTCAAGCTCAGCATCTATTAGAACTTCCCTTCTCCTCCGCAGCTCCTCTCGCATTAGCTCCCCTAAGCTCGCGGAGAACACCTTCTCCTCCAGAAGCCTCCTAGCATCCACATAGCTTCTCTCCTCAAAGACACGCCACCTGCCACCTGCTATCCAGGGACCAGCCAAGATTCTCCTTCTACTGTTTTCGAGAAACCGCTTCTCCTCCTCCCTCTTGTAAATGGGAGGTCCACTGGCAACTCTTCCCCTCGGCAACAACACCTTCTCAAGCTCAAACAAGAAAACGACTTCCTTTCCCTCATCACTCCAGGCTTTCGCATCAAGCACCGAGAAGCCGTAGGTTTTCAGCAGCCTCTCAATGCCCCTTAAGCTCTTCTTCAGCTGCCCCCAAAGCACTTCCGACGCTACTCTCGGACATCCAGTCCAGAGTAGCGTCGGAAGTGCTTTGGGGGCAGCTGAAGAAGAGCTTAAGGGGCATTG
>JAGHBD010000133.1 GCA_021161135.1 Thermoplasmata archaeon | reverse complement strand
ATCTAGATGAGGATCTAAGGAGACTTATAGTTACATTAGCGATCGAGACAAGAAACGGTTATGCCCAGGGAGAACTCAGTTATGCACTCAGCACAAGAGATGTTGCAATGTTTGCACAAGTTTACAACACCTACCTGAATGTCATGAGTCCACCAGAAGCACTAAAGATGGCATTGAGAACAACAGTGGTAAACAGATACGAGGACAACACAGAGAGAGCAACAGTCAGAGACAGAATCTTCAGCATATTCGGTGTGGAGGTGTGAGCAATGAAATACGTATACAAACCACCTCTTTTTAAAACCAAAGCTATCTTTGAGAATGTAGTCAAAAAACCAATAATTATTAGGTTCGATGGAGAATTCCCTAGTGTACTAATCAGGTCAAACAGGTACATCATTAACATGCCACCAGAGAGAACCAGATTCATAGAACAGTGTACTACAAAAGAGTACTACAGGTCATTTGAGCACGAGTTAAGTCATATAGTCTTCAATTCACCAAGTCCAGAATCGGTAATAGTACACTTCCCTAATGTACCAATTAAACTGGTACATGCGATATTCAATATTATCGAGGACTACAGAGTGGACTACCTATGGAACCAGTTGTACAGAGGATCTAAGATTGTCAGGGAGAAAATGTTGGCAAAAAGGGCTAGAGAACTAGTGCAGAGTGACCACATAGTTGATATCATCAATGCAGTCAGATGTGATCCAAACATGATCAAAAAAATCAGGGATCCAGAGATTAGAAGAGTCTGCGAAGAATTTCTGAATATCCTTAAGAGAGTCGAAGGTAAATCATGGAAGGGTAGTCTTGCAGCGACTATAGAAACACTAAAACTGTTAGAAAAGTACCTGAAGAACGAAATAGTTCCACCAGAACCACAACCACAATCTTCTAAATCAGAAGGATCAGAAGGAGACACTGAAGAGAATACACATGTGGTACAAGTAGAACAAGAAGAACAAGAGGATAAAGAAGACAGTGAAGAACAAACAAATAATGAACAGAAAAATTCAGAAGAACCAGATGTAATTGATACAAACACTGAAACAGATATTGACACTGATACAGAAATGGAAACAGAGACAAACACTGAGACAGAATCAGGAGAGGTAGAAGAGGTAGAGTTAGAAGATGATGAAACCGAGACAAAAACTAACACTGAATCAGAGAAAACACTCAAGAACGAGATAGACAGTTTAGACACTGAGGCATTGGAGTCTATCACTGTCACAGATGATCCAGAGGACATTGTAAAAGAAGAGACACCAGGTGGACTAGAGATTGATGTAAACAAGAGTATCTCAGAGATCTACAAAGAGGCTGAAGAAGAGGGTAAAGAAGAATTCGAGATGGTCAGACAAGAGATATTCAGATATGTTGACGTGGACCCAGTAAAACTAGAGTCGAAGAGAATCTATGGGAAAATATCTGAAGATATACAACTTCACAATGCACCATTTACTGAACCAGACAGAAATCTAGCAAAACACATAGCAAAAGCAATCAGAACAATCAAGTTCAGAGATAAAATCGACACAGATATCACAGGTACAGATATAGACATCGATGAGTACATAAGACACAAGATAACCAGGAATGCAGAACCTTTTGAGACTGAAGAGACGGATTCAGGATTTAACATAATAATACTACTTGATGTTAGTGGATCTATGTCTGGGACACCAATCAGGATAGCAGCATCGGCATGTGCAACATTGTACATGGCAATGAAACAGATTAGTGGTATAAACTTATCAGTGATAGCTTACACAATGAGAAGAAGAACAGTGTATCTTAGAGAACTCAAGAACGAGAACGAAATCTGTAGAGTATGTACAGGTGATCTAACACCAACATGGTCTGCAGTTCAGTACGCAACTAATAAACTAAGCAAAACAAATGGTAAGAAAATGATATTAATAATCACCGATGGAGTACCAGAAGGAATTGAATCACATGAAAAAACATTTCCTTGGACTAGAGCAGCTATTCAGAGAGCTAGAAAGTCAGGCATAGATGTGTTTACACTGTTTATAAACACAAATTCTTACGTTACTGAACGTACTATCAAACATGTCTTTGGACCAGAGTGGACATGGGAAATAGTAGAAGATCCTAAACAATTACCTAAGAAATTGTATAGTCTTGTAACAAATAAAATTGTTAAAAATTTTAGGAGGTGATTGAAATGGTAGTTGTGGCTTGGGTAAGTCGTCATCCACCACTTCCAGACCAAATTTTTGAATTAAAGAAAAGATTGGGAGAGGATGTAGAGATAGTACAAATCAGTAAAACATTCAGAGACGTCAAGGAAGTCTACAACGACATAAAATCTTGTGGAGCAGAGTATGCAATAGTAGTGCTACCACTGAGCATGATTTCAGCACTAACCCAATACAAGGATATTACTTGGATCTGGGCAGAAATGGAGCCAGTACATGACTATAGCTGTCCTGGTGAGGATCTATGTCTTGTTTTTGATTCCAAGAGAGACGTGGTACTCGAATCACCAAACTTTAAGAGACATCTTAGGTTTAAGGAGTTTAGAAAAATTGTAAAGGTTGAAATGGTTACTGAAGAATGGGAAGGAGGTGAGTAAGATGGAAAGTGTGGTGTTGTATGGTTTGAGGACAGGAGATTGGATACCCTTGATAGAGAGATGGAAAGAAGCCTGTCTGCAAAGCTTTGCAACACTACCTGATTTGCCAGAACCACTCAAAGTTTCAGAATATGCCAAGAAACACGGTATTTCAGTAAAAGAAGCCAGAAAACAACTGCAAACGCTCGAATATCTTGAACTGAGTAGACAATACTTTGTACAGTTCCATCCATGTATACTAAGACTCATGAACCTCGCAAGAAAGCATGAACAGAAGTACAAGGTTAGAATCAGTGTAGTATCTCTGATTAACGGTATCAGGAAGCTTAAGACTTGTGAAATACTAGAACCTACAAGCAAGGAGATTACGAGAGTACTGGGACCATACACAGCACAGAAGTTAATCAGTTTAGGTATCATTAAAGCTATCGAATTACCACATACATACAAACGTTGCAAGGTGTTGTACTATGCTACTAACATACTCAGAACTTAACCTATAT
>JAGHBD010000094.1 GCA_021161135.1 Thermoplasmata archaeon | reverse complement strand
TGAATGTAAGCATTATATTGAATACTATGCTATAGATGCATTAGGAAATAACGAAAGCGGATTAAATTGGGAAGGATTGCATAATCAAACCGTTTATATTGATAATACCCCACCAACTTCTCATGTTGAGATTATATCTCCATATAAGCAAAATCATGTTCCATTCATTATAACTGCAACTGCAGTAGATGCAGTTTGTAGCGGAGGATGTGGCGTGGATCATGTAGAATTATGGTATAGGCATAGCACAGATAATTCAACATGGAGTAATTGGATATTATATGGAATTGATTATAATACTCCATATCAATGGCAATTTTATGCACCTAATGGCTCCGGATATTATGAATTTTGTTCAGTAGCTGTAGATAATCTGGGTAATAGAGAAAATACTCCAATTAGTGCAGATGCAAAATGCAGGGTAATGAACGCCCCGCCAATTACAACAAAACACCATGGCCAGCCATTTTACTCTGTGGGGGGCAGAGATTATATAAGCCCGAATACTGAATTTAATTTTACTGTTGTTGACCCCGATGGAAATTCAAGTAACGCTACTATAAAATATAGATGGTGGTGGAATGGAATTTGGACACAATGGATAAACTATACAGGAAACTTTACAATTTATGGAGAATGCAAACATTATCTAGAATATTATGCAATAGATGAAGATGGAAATATTGAAGCAACTCATAACCAGACATATTATCTCGATGCCACTCCACCTGATTCCCAACTCAATGTTGGTAATCTACATTACAACAAATATGTTAATGAATCAACCCAATTCACAATTACAGCAACAGATTATGGATGTAATGGCGGCGTCGGCGTGAAAGAAATAAGATATAGGATAAATGGAGGAGCATGGCACATTTATACAGGTCCATTTACTTTGAGCGGGCAATGCCAGCATACTATTGAGTGGTATGCAATAGATAATCTTGGAAACGAAGAATCCCATCATTCAGATATTTATTATGTTGATACTACGCCTCCTACCTCTTCATTATACCTTGTTGGTGAAAACTCTGGTAACTTTGTAAATACAAATACAATCATTAATATTAATGCAACTGATGTTGGAGGCTCTTGTGATGTTGGTAGCTGGAAGATACATTGGAGAGTTTGGTATGATGGTTCATGGCATGGATGGCATGAAGGAGATTGGAATAGCGTTGTTTCAGTCAAATTTACAGAGGAGTGTATTCATTACATAGAATGGTATGCTGAGGATAGAGTTGGAAATATTGAATCTATTCATAATAGAACATTTTATGTGGACAATACGCCACCAGATACTACATTCATAGTTCATGGTTCGAATGTTTCTGGAGGAACTTTTATTTGGATCAATTACAGCAGCTATATTACTCTTAATGCTATTGATCATGGATGCAATGGTGGTGTAGGAGTCGAGAAAACATATTTCAGATATGTATTTAATGGCATCAGTCATCCTACAGGTAGCACAGATAATGAATATGGAACACCCGTAAACATAGATGGAACTTGGTATTGGGTTTGGGTTGGTGAACAAAGTCAGAAAATAAAATGGAACGAGGATTGCATTCATACTCTTTATTATTATTCTGTTGATAAACTCACAAATAAAGAAACATTAAAACATGTAACATTTTATGTTGATAATACTCCACCATCTACTTCGAATAGATTAAAACTTACAGGATATAGTTACACAAGTGGAGGAAATACATGGGTAACAACCTCAACATCTTTCTATTTTGATTTATCATCTGATCCTGATAATGGATGCAATGGTGGTGTAGGATTGGATAAGATAAAATATCGTATATGGTATGACACTGATAATGATGGAAACTTTGATGATGAAATTATTCCTTCATGGATAGACTATACTGCACCTTTCCATATAAATGAAGAATGTCATCATAAAATAGAATGGTATGGTATTGATAAATTAGGAAATGAAGAAACACACAATTTCAAAGAGATCTATGTAGATGATACACCTCCAATATCATCTGAAACTATTGGAGAACCAAAATGGCCAGAATCTGGCGCAAATGAAGGGAGATGGGTTACTACTGATACACAAATAACCATTACGGCAACTGATGATGGAGAATGCGCCATTAATTCATGGCGTATCCATTGGGAAATATGGTTAAATGGAGCAAAGATTTCTTCTGGTGTTGGAAATTGGGATACGCCCGTAGTTATTAAATTTAATGAAGCATGTAATCATACTCTTAAATGGTGGGCTGAAGATAGATTAAATAATAAAGAGAGTATACACAGCCAATATTATTATGTTGATATAACGCCGCCAGCTACATCCAATCTTTTACAAATAACAGGAGATAAGTTTACAAGTGGAGGAAATACATGGGCAACAACCTCAACATCTTTCTATTTTGATTTATCATCTGATCCTGATAATGGATGCAATGGTGGTGTAGGATTGGATAAGATAAAATATCGTATATGGTATGACACTGATAATGATGGAAACTTTGAAAGCACTTCTTCATGGCACTATCGCACTACAAGCTCGCCTTTCCATATAAACGAAGAATGTCATCATAAAATAGAATGGTATGGTATTGATAAATTAG
>JAGHBD010000015.1 GCA_021161135.1 Thermoplasmata archaeon | reverse complement strand
CCTTTTATATCTTTAAAAAAAAGAAAAAGATACTTTGCTACTTTACTCCACACCAGCTAGTGTCCTGTCATCGAAATTGGTTTACAAAATTTTATACCCATAAGCTTTCAGCCACCTGCTTGGCCTTTTTTATTTTTCTAAGTATTTCTTCTCCCTGAGCATTCCATTTATAGCGTTTGGGATTAAGATTTCTTTCTGCTAAATAGGCTTCAATACTTTTGACAAGATGGTTAACACTGGTAAAGCTTCCATCTCTGACAACATCATTTGTAAGATCAGCAAAAAATCTTTCCACAAGATTTAGCCATGAACTGCTTGTAAGGGTATAGTGGATATGGAATCTGGGATGTTTTTCAAGCCATTTTTTTACTTTTTTGTGTTTATGGGTACAATAATTGTCAACAATCAGATGTAAATCAAGTTCTTTTGGAGTTTCTCTTTCAAGTTGTTTAAGAAAGCGTAGGTATTCCACATGGGTATGTCTTTTCTCTGTGCGAGATATAATCTTTCCATCTAAATAGTTAAGGGCTGCAAACAGGGTAATTGTTCCATGACGAACATAATCATGAGTCTTGGTTTTAATATGGCCAATACCCAAAGGTAAACATGGTTGAGTTCTTTCAAGGGCTTGACATTGGCTCTTTTCATCACAGCACAATACCAATGCTTTATCTGGTGGATCAAGATATAATCCTATTACATCCCAAAACTTTTTCTCAAAATTTGGGTCTTTAGATATCTTAAAGGTCTTTGTCAGATGGGGTTTTAGATCGTTCTTTTTCCATATCTTATGAACACTGTGCCTTGATATTCCCACTGCTTTAGCCATACTCCTTACACTCCATCTGCTCCTACCAGGTGGGGGTTGAGTAACTCTGGTAATTACTTCTTTTATCTTTTCAGCTGGTATGCTCGGTTTCCTTCCTCGACCAGGTAGATCTTTTAAGCCTTCAAGTCCCTTTTCTATGAAGCGTCTTGTCCATTTCGAAACGCAGACATGACTTACTCTTAATTCCTTTGACACCTCCTTTTGTGATTTTCCTTCAGCACGGAGTAATATGATATGTGCACGAAGGCTGTCCCGTTTCGATGCCTTGACTCTTCTAACACGACGTTCAAGTTCTACTCTTTCCTCTTCTTCTAATATGATCTTTATTATTGGCCTTGCCATGAGAAGCATGTGAACATTTTATTAATGTTTTGTCAATTGATTTTGATGACAGGACACTAGATAGTCTGCTACTTAATCCATTGTGTTTAAATATTTTTCTTTCTAAAGCCTCTAAAAGTAAAATATTTTTCCTGGTCAATCCTTTTAATAAAAAATTATCAGTTTACTAAAAGGTAATTGATTAAAATTATCCACCCCTATAAAATACTTTTCAAGGGGGGTGGGAAATGGAACTCGCAAAACTAATAGATATTGCAAGAGATGAAGACTCAGCTGAAGAATTTTTAAGGAAGAAAGGGATTTTAAAAACATTTACTCAGTGTCCTTACTGTGGTAATAAACACTTTGGGAAGGTAAGAAGGAATGTTTATAAGTGTTACAGGTGTAAGAGAGAGTGGAGTGTGAGAAAAGGAAGCATCTTTGAGAAGACAAAAGTTAGCTTTTCAAAATTTTTGATGGCTTTGAAATTGTTTGAACTTGAGGTTCCTGTTTTAAGGGCATTTAAAGAGCTTGGATTATCCTATAATACAGTTCATAAACTTTTTACTCTTATAAGAGAGCATATTTATAGAGCTACATCTAAGGATAATCTTTTAAGTGGAGAAGTAGAAGCAGATGAAAGCTATTTTGGGGGAAGAAGGAAGGGCGATAGAGGTAGAGGAGCAAGGAATAAGGTACCAGTTTTTGGAATTTTGGAAAGGAACGGGAAAGTGAAAGTTGAAGTTGTTAAGGATGTTAAAGCAGAGACACTTCTTAGAGAAACGATAAAGAAGGTTAAAAGAGGAAGCATTATTTACACAGACAAATTTAGGAGTTACGATGGACTTGTGATGTATGGATTTAGGCATGAGAGGATAGATCACAGCAAAAGGTTTGCCAACGGTAAGGTTTGGTATAGAAGGATTTTGGAGCTATGCTAAAAGCAGGCTAATGAAATTTCATGGTTTGTCTTCTAAATTGTTTCCTTTGTATCTCAAAGAACTGGAGTTTAGGTATAATAAAAGGAAAGATAATCTATATGAGGAGCTTTTAAGGGTTCTTAGTTTAGGGGTGGATTAAATTGAAGAATTACCTACTAAAAATAAAACCATAATATAATCTTAACTAAGCCAAATAATCATTTAAAAATTTCATTTTATATTAAAATGAAAGAATATAATCCCTAAGAAAGATTTTCTTCGAGCCATAAAGTTAAATCTTTATTTATTAATTTTTCTAATTCCTTAATATCTGGGTAAAAAATTTTAATAAGTTGATACCTCAAATGTTTACTTATTTTTGGAGGATTAAAAGGTTTAAGATTCCATTCGTATATCTTAGTTCTAATATATTTTCTAAACGGTTTATAAGGGATAATTAATTTACCTAAACTTCTTATTATTTTTGAATTATTCATTAAATCTACTAATGTTTTGGATATGGGTTTCATAGTTGGATTACTTTTAATATTTAATTTTGGTGGTATAAAATCTGATGAAATATTTAAAAATTGGCAAATTTCTCTAAAAATTTTTCCTGGACATTTTATAAACTCCTCAAATATTATAAACATACAATTATTTTGTGGGAAATATTTAAAATATCTTTTTATTTGTTTAGCATAAAAGCCTCTATTTATATAACTAAAATGAAACTGTTCAAATATTCCCTTTTTTAATCTTTCAGATTCCAAAATAATAGCTCTTTCGAATGATTCTTTTTCATATCCTCTTCTATAACTCATCCAATAATGAGAATATGCTCTATCAATAGGGTTTCTTAAAATAAAGATTAATTTTATATTATTTCCAAGAGTATAAAATATCCTTTTAGGTACTTTTTCAAAATACATATACGATGGAGTAATTTCTCCAATTGCTTTCTCTCCTTTCCAATCTAAAAAAAATTTTTTATACCATTTTAATCCTTTATTATAATGCTCATCAATATCAAAAAAATGAATTTCTTTACATTTTGGTAAAAATATATCTGGATGTTGTTTCAACAAATTAAATAAAGTTGTTGTCCCACTTTTCTGAGCACCTACACACAAAAAGTTAGGAAGTATTCCTTTTTCAATACTCATTTTATTTTACACCACTGAGATAATTTATTACTTAATATATTTTTTCGTAACATCTTTTTTTCCAATAATTCTATAAT
>JAGHBD010000152.1 GCA_021161135.1 Thermoplasmata archaeon | reverse complement strand
GATTTATCTTGGAGAAAGCAGCTTTTAGCAATTATTCAACACAGCATGCGAGTGCTACCAAGAAATCAATCACAAAAACAAAAGCCCATAAATTTTAAAAATGTTTATTTTATAAAATAAATATGAGAATCAGAAAATTTCTGCCAATTTTTGTAACATTTATAATGTTGCCCAGTTACTCTGCATTTATTTCACATGAAAATAATATTTCTAGGGTATTGAAATTGAAAGAAACAAATGAAAGTTTTTCTGAATTGGTTGCATTTTTTGATAAGGAAGATCTAAAAGAATTCGTGAAAAATGGAAAAATATTTGCCCTTCCAAAAAATTATGTAGTACGAGATTATAGATTATCCATAGAAAAATCCCGCAAAATTTTTATCGGAAATAAAAAAGCGAAGCATACCTTTGCTATAAAGCAGAAAACCCTTTATGTGGGAGGGAGTGGGCCTGATAATTACACACATATTCAAGATGCTATAAATGATGCAGGGGATGGATATACAGTATTCGTCTATAGTGGAATTTATTATGAAAACATAACTATAGACAAGTCTATAAAACTAATTGGAGAAAATGCATCGACTTGCATAATAGATGGTGCAATATCCGCTACTTATTTCCTCATCAAAATAATGGCAGACGAAGTGCAAATACAGAATTTTACTCTCAAAAATAGGTATGGTCTTGGTATATATGCTGCCAACATCAAACATTGCTTCGTATCAAACTGTATATTTTCAGATATTGAAGATGGCGTATGGTTTGAGACAGCAGCGTCATTTGAAATTCGTGGATGTAAATTTTATGAGACAAATGCTGCTATTTTTATTGGGCAATCAAATGACTCTGTTATTTCAAACAATTTCTTCTGTTCCTCCTCCATTTCGATATTTGTAGAAAGATGTGAAAATGTTATGATTGACAACAATAGATTTGAAAAGTGTAAAGGCGGAATATATGCTACCTTTTCAAATTATACAGTCATAAAGAAATCTTTCTTTAAGGATAATGAATATGTGGGTATTGAAATTGCCGACTGCTATAGATGTTATTTAATAGATAATGTATTAAAAAGATGCGGAATAATTATTATTGGAAGATTTTGCGACTCTCATGTAATTATGAACAACACAGTTAATGAAAAGCCAATTTGTTATCTTGTAGGTGAGAAAGATATGGATGTGTCACATGGCTTTGGTCAAATAATACTTGTTAATTGCAAAAATATCACTATCCGAAATTTGCTACTCGAAAAATGCTCCATTGGCATCTCTCTTTTAGAATGCTGGAACTGTAAAATCTATAACAACATATGTTATGGCAATTTTTATGGAATTCTTTTACAAGCATCCTACGGTAACCTAATTCAAGAAAACAATTGCAGTAACAATGTATATGCAATAGATGTTGATGGTGACGGCAATGATATAATAAGAAATAATCTTTCAAACAATGAGATAGGAATATCTCTGCATGGAGTGAATAATAGAGTAATTGATAACAAAATGATAAACTGTGGTTTATTCACTTATTCAGCATACAACAATATATCAAATAATACAGTAAATGATCGAAAGCTTTATTTCTTGGTGGAACAAGAAAATATATCCATTTGCTCGGAAGATGCTGGACAGGTAATTCTCATTGAATGTAAAAATATTAGTATAAAAAATCTTACCCTGAATAACTGTAGCGCTGGAATAATAATGAATAGATGTTCTGAATGTAATATTTTAAATAATAAAATAGCAGGTAATTTACATGCAATTTTAGTTAGAGAATCATCGTTATGCACATTTTATGGAAACCTGATCCGCTGCAACGAAAATGGTATAAATATATATCGTTCGCATGATACTTTAGTGCTAAATAATCGTTTCTTTAAAAATGAGTGGGGTCTCTCATTTGGGGATGGAAGCAATTGTTCCATTATAAACAATATTTTTGATAACACTCTTTACGCTATCACAGTGGCATATGCAAGTAAAAATACCATCGCAAATAATTATATTGAAAAGAGCGAAAATGCTATTGCAATAGGTTTTGAAGGGAGATGGAATAAAATTTTAAATAACACAATAAAAAATAGTGATTTAGGTTTGCTTATAAATGGATACTGGAATTGGATAATGAATAATACATTCTGCGGGAATGTTGAGGGAATACAGAGTTTATGGGGAAATACAAATCTTTTCAAGGGAAATGTATTTGAGAAAAATAAATATGCAATGGATTTGATATGGTGTACATCCAACGAAATTGTGTGGAATATCTTCCAAAACAATAATTATAGTATAATTTCATGGGGGGAGAAAAATAAAATTCATCACAACTTTTTCATCGACAATTTACATAGAGCATATGACTTTTATAAAAACAGTTGGGATGATGGAAGGGAGGGAAACTATTGGAGTGATTATCGGGGCTTTGATATAAACGGAGACGGAATAGGAGAATTACCTTATAAAATAAAGATAGGACTTAATTTTGATAGACACCCTTTGATGAAATTTATAAATTTGACAGTCCACATATATAGACCGAGAGGAGGAATTTATGCTATGGATCGGAAAATCCTGCCTCTCCCATTTGATATGACAATAGTTTTTGGTGATATTAGCATCCAAGTTGTTTCTTACGGAATAAATGATATCTCAAAACTCGAATTCTACATAGATGGCGAATTAAGAGAAGTTGTTTATGCAGATGAGTTTGAAACAAAAATAGAGACAACAGCTGGATGGCATGTAATAGAAGTTATAGCATATGATAAAAAGGGAAGGGAGGCAAAGGATAAAGTTGGTGCATGGTTTATATAAGATTTAAGAGAAAGATAATAAAGTATTTTAACAAACTCTCAATATCTGTGCAATGAAAGGCAACATTACTACATATATTATCCTCCTTTTACTTATTATTCCCGCGTTTATTGTAACAGGAGAAAAGGAAACTCTTCCTCCATATTTTTCATGGCGAGATATAGATGGTGTTGATTATACAACGCCTATTAAAAATCAGGCTCCCGCTCCTACATGCGAGGCTTATGCTTTAGTGGCGGCTTTAGAAACAAAGATGCAGTATAAACTAGGCAAGATTTACAATCCTGATTTATCAGAGGCGCATCTTTATTTCTATGCTGGAGGCACGATAAAAGCAGGATATGTCAATTTAGTTGATGCAGCAAACTATCTCATTGAATATGGAGTGCCCGACGAAGGCTGCTTCCCAGATCCTCATCGCCCCTATGATTTCCCTTTTGAAAGCTTGCCAGGATGGAAGAATAGAACGGTGAAAATAAAGGAGTGGGGATGGGTTGAGCATAGCGAGGAGGCGATGAAGGAGGCATTGATAGAACATGGTCCTCTAATTGTATGCATGATATTCTGGAAGGATTTTTATTATTATCACGGCGGAGTATATCGGCATAGATGGGGGCGTGTTGCAGGAGGACATGTAATGGCGATAGTTGGCTATGACGACACGCAACACTGCTGGATTATAAAAAACAGCTGGGGCATTGACTGGGGTGAAGAAGGATGGCTCCGTATTGATTATGATGCTCTCTGGATTGGAGAATGGTATGGAAAAGGCACAGGAGTGATGTATATAGATGGCGTATATGGAAATCTTGAACCAGATGTGCCCAAAATAAGAATAGAGCAACCAGAAATATACCATACATATGTCTTTGGCGAGGGTTTCCGCACGTGGCTTCGCCGCCTCCCAGGGGTGCAGGAGGGAGCGGCGCGCCTAATAGGGCCGATGTATGTTAGAGTTGAGGCAATTAATACAGAAAAGATTGAATTTTATCTGGATGGAGAGTTAAAATATGTCGATGAAGAGCAGCCTTATGAATGGCTTTTCAGGGCAAAGCCTGGCTTGCATACCATAGAAGTTTTTGCATATGATGCAGACGGAGACATATCAAAGGATGTTGTAGATGTATTTGTGTTTCTCTAAAAATAGATAGCGGGGCGTGGATTTGAACCACGGATCTTCGGGTTATGAGCCCGACGGGTTTTCCTGACTACCCCACCCCGCTATGTTGCTAATAAGGGCATCATCATTTAAATTTTACTGTTAAACCGAGGTTGTCGAAAAAATCAGAATGAAGGAAGAAATTGCCATGTAAGTGTTTATGTTATGAACAATTGCCATGGCAATTATGTGTTTCATTCTCATTGACTTTTTCTTATATCTCGTGAATAACAGTCTCCTCGTTTCCAACTCTCCAAATATTCCTTCTATTACTCCTCTGAATTTCCTGTAAAGTTTATCATCAAATAATTCCAAAGCTTTCTTCCTATACCTTCT
>JAGHBD010000119.1 GCA_021161135.1 Thermoplasmata archaeon | reverse complement strand
CAGAAACCACAATTAAATCCTCCTTAAACTTCTTTTTAAGGTTTTTATGAACACCGTCCCTCAGTAGGTTTTCCGCAATCTGCTCAGCAATCTCCTTTACGCTTTTATCTTTTTTGCATCTTAGCTGTAACTCTTCTATATAAATATGATGTTTATCTATTAAATTTGAATCTTCACAAACTCTTGCTTCCTCATCGCTCGACAGCACCGGAATTTCCCAATTAACCTTAATACCTGCTAATCCCAAATCTCTCTTATATCGATCAAGAACTAAAGGACAGGTTATCCATCCAAACACGCCTTTCAAAGTTCTTACCGGAAAAGCGAGAATTCTCGCATCCGTTATAGATATTCCACCTACACGATCTTGCTCGCCAAAAATTATGTCAATCCATGCCTTCTTTCCTCCCCTATCCCCACCTATTTCTACTTCTCCATCTATTCCAACATCTTCCGCAGAGTTCCTCATCACACCCTTAAGAGACGAACCCTGTATCATCGGGAATTCCGTATGTCTTTCCCTCTGTATTGGTAGATCAACAACTCCTAACGTTGTCCCACTTCCCGGGTGTATAGGCATTTCAGCATATATGTACATTACTAAAGCTTTCCCAAACATTCCTACCACCTCCCTATAAGCGCACATCTCATATCAATACCCTCGCCTATCACCCTTATAGGCAATTTCAGTTCATTCTTAATCTCTCCCTCAAACTCGTAATAATACACGGCTCCAGCATTTACCCACCTCCGTAATGGTTTTGGGATATTCATAGCAAAATCATATCCTCCAATGTAAATAGGCTTTCCGGGCAACGCCGCTCTCAATTTCAGCTCTCTTACTCCAAGTTCCCCTTCAAGCCTATCCCTTGGGGGCTCATATCCATTAAAGTAGGAAGGAGACGCAAGATAAAGTTTAAACTTCTTCTTTTTATTTATTTCCTCAACCAACTCCGAAAATCTCAGCTTATCAGTAAGATCCATCTCACCCATCTCCACGCATATCGCTCCCCTTCCCTCGCCACCAAGTCTTATAATTTCATTCTTGCTCAGATACCTATCAAAAAGTTCCTGATTTCCCTCAATCCAAACGATAAATCCCCAGTCCTTTTTCAATCTTAGGAATTCAGCTGTATATAAATGTCCCTCAACCGTAGTTTTCGTTCTTCCTTCAAGCCTAATTCCCACTCTCGATTCCATCACGTAAAGATTTTCTAAGTATTGTGGCTCATCCGGAACCTCTCCCCAGAGATAATTTTCCATTGCATCAAAGGACATCACTGCTTTCACGTTCTCTATTTTCGAACAAGCAGAAAAGCAGACATATTTCTCTGTACCAGATATTTTAAATTCTTCCTTTAAAATGGGAGTTAATTTTAAAATTTCCTTATCCTGGCTGTCCTTCTTCACTATATCGTTAGGCATCGGAAAGCATTCCCTTTTATCACCTTTTTTAGAAAAGAAGACTCCTAAAACTTGAATGGAAGAATTGGATCCCAGCGCTGAATGCCCGATAGCTTCTAAAAACTCTCTCAGCCCATCATTCTCTTCCGATATTTTCCTTATTCTCTCTTTAAACTCCTCCTCGCTTTCTCCTTTCTCCCTTTGAAAGCAGAATGGCGAATAATTCCTCTTTCTACAAAATTCCGAAAAGATCTTTGACTTTATCGCACCTTCAAAAGTCAATGGAGAGATTACCCCACTAAACTTAGCCACGTGCGATTCCCCAGCTGTAAACGACCTCTCGCTTCTAAACATGAGAACATCCAAAGGTTCAATAAAAAACCTCTTCATCCTTCCTCACCTCTATAGGCATCGTATAAAATTTTCAAGGCAATCCCAAGCTCCTTAATCGAGAAATCTTGAGACCAATATTTCTCAATTAGATGCAAAAGCTTTTCCTGCAATTTCTCTATCTCATCATCGCTCATCTTCTCTGCTTTTCTTCTTCTTAATAACCTTTTAGTTTCTGCCTTAAGCATATCTCCTTCCAAGATTTCAGCAACATCCATGAAATCGTAAATAAAACGATGAGAAATCTTTCCATCGGTGACAACCTCAGCGATATCAATAAGATTAGTAACAAAATCCCACTTTCCACCAGCTACTAAAATTTCCCCTGAGTGCTTTATAAAAGTCATACAAAACGCATTCCTCCCATACTTGTTTTTGGCACGCTTTTCAGCCTCCCTAACCTTTTCCACCGCATCATATAAAGCCCATTTATAATGAGCAAAGATAATACCAGCACTCATGCTTGCTCTCTTTCCCAGTCCCATAACCTCTTTTCTTCTACCGTTAATTTCAATTTCATAAAAATCTTCCTTGAAAGCCTTCTGAATCTCATAAGCTGCATTTAATACTCTGTTCGTCGGAAGCAAAGCTAAAACATCGTCCCCTCCAGCATACACGAGAAACCCCTTGTACTCTTTAATAATCTCGGGAACTTTGTAAAGAGAAAAGTCCTTCATTGCTCTGCTTATCGCTATGTGATGGGAAGGCGTTAAAATCCTTTTTGCACTCACTAAATCTTTACCCTTCTCCCACTCGAGTATTTTCTTCTTAAAAACCGGATGTAAAAACTCTCCCAGATTCACCAAGTTTTCTCCCGAAAGCATTTTCCCTATCCTATCTCCGTCCATCATTAGGATAGCGTAGTACTTATTCGGTTTCTCACATAGTTGCTCATAGATCTTTCGTATCTCGTCTTTTAACTCCTTCCAGCCTTTCCCAAGTTTTTTCTTTAAGTCCTCGATTGCTTCTCTTTTCTCTTCTGGTATCCTTTCTTCCGACTCTCCCCATTCATGCTCATAGATTAACTCCGCATCTCTTTTAACAATTTCTTTTAAGACAGGATGAGTAGCAGTTTTTTCAATGAAATCTCTCGCGGCAACATGAACCACCGATTCTTGTTTAGGAGATTCAACACCAAATATTTCCTTAAAAACGCTTTTTCGCCTCCAGCCATACAATCTTTTAGTCAAGCACACCGCACATAATCTTTCTCGCTCCCTTAAAAGGTATCTAAATTCACCTACCTCCTCAAAAGATTTCTTCTCCCATTTGTTACCCTGCCAATACCGATAGTACTCCTTATCGCTGTTTCTATCTCTAAATCTCTCAATAAGAGCGTTTCTTCTACCGCACATCAAGCATTTCTTCCCCGTTATCAGTTCCTCCTCCCAAGCATTCCAAAACCTGGACTTCTGCGACAAAATCGCTCCAAGAAGTTCATAAGTCAAATAATAGAAATAACCGTAAATCGGTAGACCTCCTGCTTTTTCCACGAAGCTGAGCAGTTCCTCCTGCTTCTTTCTTAAATCATCCGGTATATCATCCTTTAAATTCTCAAACTTATTAGAGCCTAAAAACCCAACCCATGCCGAGGTTATTTCTACTGCATTGCTAATCTGCCTATCCCATATTCTTTCATCAATCAGCATTTTAGCTCCCGTTTTAAGCAATTCCTTCGCTTGTTCTGCTATTTATTTTCCCCTATCTCTGCTCATAACATCCTGTAAACACTCCCAAATACGAACGTTT
>JAGHBD010000064.1 GCA_021161135.1 Thermoplasmata archaeon | reverse complement strand
GGGGAAGATTCTGTACAGGCTGAAGAAAATGGAAAGTGAAGACAAAAGACAAAAGGCTGTAGGGTTTAATTTCATGTGAGAAAAAAGATCAAGGTCATAGTATTTAACAACATTTCTAAGATGGAAAAAATACAACCCCTTTTGTGTACCACAAAGGTGCTAAGAAGTTTGAGATCATGGATGGAAAGTATTACAGATTCCAATATTTCTGGCCAACAAGGTATCAAAAACTTTGTTTTGTCTAATTTAAAAAGGAGCTGGCTTGCAAGAGTTCAATTACCATTACTTTTTTAGTCGAGCTTTTCTATTCTGTTAAAATAATGAAAAAATGGTAAATAGATCTCATTAATTCTCACTAAATAGTGAGATACATGTCGTATCGGTATCAGTCTATTACAAAAAGAACTGTCTATTTGGGATCTCTCAACTACTTTTCCTTAATATTATTCTTTATATACATACTTTGCCCAGAACTCTACGGAATACATGTTATTGTCTCAACTCGAACTTAAATTCTCAACCCCTAATTAAATCATCCAGATCGTAAACCAAATATCCTTCTAATTTCTTCTTTCCTCTTATTTTCCTTGCCACTATACCGTACTTTCTTACACCTCCCAACTTGACTTTCTCACTTTTCTCTTTCAGCTTTTCTAAAATTTTAAGAGTTTCCTTATACCCCAAATCTTTCCATTTAACTTCAAAAAACACCACCTCATCTTTCCGTATACCAACAGCATCTATCTCCACATCCTTGTACCACCACCTTCCAGCTTTGTATTCCTTGCTTAGCATCTCAATAACGATGTCCTCAAATGCCAGACCGACAAAAGCGTTAAAATCGCTCTTTATCTCCTCTAAAACGGGGTCAACTTCACCAATTTCAAGGAAGCTCCTGTTTGGATAAACATATCTGAACCAGAATCTGTAGAAATTATCCGAAAGCCTATACAATGTTCTTTTCGCTCTCCTTTCGGTGATCGGATGTATTCTTTCTACTATTCCGATTCTTTCTAAGGTCATCAGATACTTTGAGAGCTTGTTCTGAGGAACTCTACTCTTCGACGATATCTCGCTGAAGGTAGTTGCGCCCCCTGCAATCGCATTTAAAATCCCAAAATAACGGGAATAGTCTTTAAATTCTTCGAACAGCAGGTTTAATGGTTCATTATAAAGAAAACTTGTTCTATTTAGTATTTTGTTTTTTATGTTTGGAAAGATATCAACAGAATCGTCAAACTCCTCGAGATACCTTGGTACTCCGCCCAAAATTGCGTAAGTTTCCACAAGCTCTTTGGAAGAATACCTCGGAAAGAAATTCCCTATTTCAGCAAATTTTAAAGGTTTAACTTCCAGTTCGGCAGTTTTCCTCCCATATAGAGCACTACCATACCCGAGAGAGATTTTGTAAATTGTAGAAATAATCGAGCCGCAGAGGATCAACATTATTTTAGAATTTTTTAAAGTTTCCCACCACCTCTGGAGTATTGTAGGGAAGGCTTTATCGGCCTTATACAGGTATTGAAATTCATCGATCACAACCACCACTCTCTCTCGGGCAATTGTATGCAAAAACTCAAAAAAATCGTCCCAGTTTCCAAGTCTCACAAAACCATATTTTTTTGAGATGACTCTCGAAAAAGAGTCAAGAACGTTTTCAGAAACGTCGGCCATCAGATACAGATGTTTTTTGTCTCTAACAAATTCCTGCAACAATCTTGTTTTTCCAACTCTTCTCCTTCCATAAATTATGATTAACTCTGCTCTGTCTGAACTATATTTCTCATTAAGAAACCCCTGTTCGAACTCCCTGTTCACGAACATACCTTCGGGTATCATGCTTTAAAGTATGTTACTTTAATTTATATTTTTTTCGTGGCAAAATACTCTTGAAAGCGAATTCGCTTCCTTATCAATGAGTACCAGACACCCGTCTCAATATAGCATTAATTTTTGAGAAAATTGGCAAATTCCCCCGTCTTTTTTCTTTTGAATCTTCATTTTGGCAAATGTTGGAGAATAACTTTTAAACTTAACACCGATTAAAATTCGAGAAGATTTCTCGCCTCCCACATCTTCAACGGCATTTCTCCACTCCGTGCTGAATTTGGTGACAAAGCTTTATAATATTCAAACTGCTGAGAAGTCTTTTTACTATTTCCTCATGAACTTCACGTCTTATTGAAATCATAAGTTATCCCTTCCCTTAAATCTTAAGAACATTTAAGCAATTTTTAAAATATTTAATCCAAGCCGGTCCAGCATCTTGT
Source organism: Thermoplasmata archaeon (assembly GCA_021161135.1). Lineage (GTDB taxonomy): Archaea > Thermoplasmatota > E2 > UBA202 > JdFR-43 > JdFR-43. The sequence goes on along the minus strand of JAGHBD010000064.1, from coordinate 606 downwards.
AACCCGACAGACCGCTTCGCCACTTCATACCATCACTCTGTAATTCTTTTTACGTTAAGCTTGTCGAAATCGCTGTCAAACGAATATATTTCGTTCACACCGATTTTCATCATCACCACGTAAGCTATCGCATCGCTCAATCCAGCACTTCTCTCTCTGGAAATTTTCAAAGCCTTAAGGCAGTCTCTCTTTGTAACGTCAAAGACATTCACGTTTTTGGCCAATAAAAGGAACTCCTCGACCTTCAGAGCCTCGCTCAGTGGTAAGTAGCTCTCCAGCAGATTTGCTATCTCCACTATCTGAACAACAGTTATGCCGACCTCCTCACCGTCGTTGATTCTTCTCACAATCTCTTTGGCAGACTCCTTTATCTCTATCTCGTGAGGTTTCAGCTTTCTTTTCGGCTTGAGAAACGCGTGAACGAAAACGCTTGCATCAACGAATCTCAAGCAGCTCCCTCCTCACGGACTTCCAGTCTGATAAGTTGGACTTCACGTCAACTTCGATCTTGTCGAAGAATTCAGTGATGTCTGCGAGCTCGTAGGGTTTTACGATGATCGTGTCGTCTTCGACTTTCAGAATAACTTTCCCCTTTTTTGCGTACTT
>JAGHBD010000005.1 GCA_021161135.1 Thermoplasmata archaeon | reverse complement strand
CCTGACCGCGCAGGTGATGGGGATACCCGACATATCGGCCCAGCTCGAGGCGAGGGTGAGGTTCGGCGCGCCCATGCGAACCTACGGCGGCGAGTTCTTCCTCCACAGCAGCCAATACATAGTCTTCCTGACGCAGGTGGCCAGCGACGTCTGGGAGGCGTACCTCGTCGATGCCCCCGACCTGCCGAAGCGGAGGGCGAGGTTCAGGATAACCGAAGCGGGGATAGAGGATGCGTGAGCGGAAGAGGCTCATAATAGTCCACCCGAATTGGCGGGGCATCCCGGCCTTCGACGTCTACGGCGACGACGAGGAGTTCGGCTACCGGATGGAGGACTGCCGGTTCGTCAAGAAGGAAGGGCTCGAGGACTACAGCTGGAGCGAGGACCTCGACCACACCCCCGAGATCAACACCGCCGTCATGGCCAAGATAAACGAACTCATCGAGAGGGGCTGGAAGGTCAGGTTCGAGGGATGGGACGAGGGAAACCTTTTTATCTCTTGGCACGGTGATCTGGTTGGATGAGCGAGCGACTGCCCGTGATAGGGGGAGAGCCGGGGAGGTACTTCCAGGCGGCGGGGAACGTCCTGCTGGCCGGAGTCATACTGATAGGGTTCGGCACGCTGATTTACCTCTTCCTGAGGATTCTGGCGGAGCGGGAGGGATACTAGACTACATAGACCTCTACCTCTCCCTCGGCTTCTCCCTGATCCCCATAAGGCCGAGGTCGAAGAGGGCCGCCGTCAAGTGGAAGGAGTATCAGGAGAGGAGGCCGACCGACGAGGAGATCTCCAGGTGGATCGGGCTCTGGGAGAGGGGATACAACGTCGGGATAGTCTGCGGTGGCGTCTCCGACAACCTGGTCGTCCTCGACCTCGACTGCTACGAGGCCCCAGAGTCGCTGGAGGTCTTCGACGTGGAGAAGTTCGCCGAGCGGACCCTGGTCGCCAGGACGCCGAGCGGCGGATACCACATCTACCTCAGGACCAAGGCGCCGTGCCCGAGCTTCAACATCTCGGCCCGGGGCAAGACCATCGTGGAGGTCAGGGGGGTCGGGAGATACATACTGGCCCCGCCCAGCGAGGCGATAAACAAGCGGACCGGGGAGGTCGGGCGCTACGAGTTCCTCCCCGGGTGCCCCGAGGAGGTCGTCACGATCACCGACTACCTCCCGACGGCGCTGCCGAGGAAGGTCGGCGAAAAGCTGGGCGTGGAGATCTCGACCGCCTACGACTCCCAGACCGGCGACAGGCTCCTCGACCTCCACGGACTGCTGGCGGGCAAGCCCTACAGGGGCAAGCCCCCGCCCTGCATACAGTTCATCCTCAAGGGCTTGCCCATGGGGATGAGGAACGAGGGGTGCGTGAGGTTGGCGAGCTACCTCCTCCACTTCAGGAGGCTGAGGCCGGAGACCGTCCTGAGGAAGCTCCTGGAGTGGAACGCCAGGAACAGGCCGCCGCTCCCGGAGCGCGAGGTGCGGGCCGCCTTCGAGAGCGTCCTCAAGCACGGATACCTCTACGGCTGTCAGAGCCTCCGCCAGTTCGGTTGCAACCGGGCCAAGTGCAATATAAGGCCGCTGAGGCCGATAGGGGAGGATGATTGGTGGTGAGGAAGGCGGAGAAGAAATTGGCAAAGGCGCTGAAGAAGGTCGTCGAGATAATGATCAAGGAGAACGAGCCCATAAGGCAGAAGGCGATCTACCAGGTGATCACGGGGAGGGTGAAGGACGTCTACGTCATCGTGTCGGTCCTCTTGACCGACGACGAGGACCTGGCGATCCACCACGCCGTGAGCGCCGAGGAATACGGGAGGCTGCTGAAGAAGGTTCTGGAGATCCCCGACTACATCTCCTGAAACCCTTATATTTTTTCTTGCGCAAGCCTATGGTGAGATGAGCGAGGAGAAGCCCGGGGAGATGGCGCTCGAGCTCACGCCGGAGATGTGCAGCTCCTTCAGGGGGATAAGGAGCTTCGTCATGAGGAGGGCCCACCAGCTCATGCAGCAAGAGAGGATCTCTTTCAGCAGGGCCATGAAGCGGGCATGGGCCGAGGCGAAGATCTCCTGCCTCAGGAAGTACGGCATCCCGGTCTAGGGAGGTGGGGCCCTTGACGGAGTGCCCGCTGTGCGACAACGCGGCCGTGATCTACGTGGCCTACGAGGTCTGCATCCAGAACGCCGAGAGGGCGAAGTGCGACCTGGTCATGGAGAAGGTTAACTCCGGCGAGATAAAGACCGTGGAGGAGCTGATCGAGGAATATAAGAGGGTGACGCCGGAGAAGGCCCACCCGCTCCTCGACGAGATAGCGGAGTGGAGGGAGGAGAGGGAGGTGGAGTAGGTGTCCCTCAGGACCGGAAGGGAGAAGATCGTCGTGAACGGGTCGCTGGAGGAGCTGAAGAGGAGCATCGAGAGGGCGAAGGAGCTCATGGAGAAGTGCGCCGAGGCGGGCGGGCAGGCCTACGTCGAGAAGACCGGCAGCGACACGATAGACGTCAAGTGCATCTACAAGGGCGAGGAGGAGCCCGTGAAGATAGAGCTCGAGGACGTGGAGCAGACGATGATCGACAAGATGACGCTCAGCCTCCCTCCCCAGATGTCCCCAGAGGTCTTGGAGGACGCCAAGAAGCGGCTGAACAGCTTCGCCGGCTTCGTCGAGGCGTGCATAGCCAAGGGCGGGGAGGTGAGGCTCGTCAAGGATAGGGTCGGCGAGCCGGCGGTCGAGGTCGTGAACGCCGAGTGCTGGAAGGTGGTGCCGAAGGAGGAGACAAAAGCTGGGGAAGAGGTACAAGAGCGGGAATCCGGCGATTAAGTGCCCCTACTGCGGGCGCTGGTACTCCCCCGCTTGGCTCTGGGAACACGTCCGGAGGTGCCCCGCACGTAATAGAACCCGAGGTCCTCCATCGGGGTCGCGAAGTACTCGCCGCCCACCTCATCGTATAGGTCGAGCAGGGTCTCGATCACGTCGTTCAGGCTGAACGTCTGGCCCATCTTCTGTTCCAAGAAGCCCTTTATCCGGATCAGGCGCTCGTAGTTCGCGGCCTCGATCTTCACGGTCTTGTATTCTTTTTTCACATTGTAGAAGAGGTGTAAGGATGCTTTATATATTGTCCCGTAGCCCTCCCTCTCGGTGTAGAGCATGGGAAAGTCCGCGTTGAGGATGATCCAAAAGGCCGCGCTGACGGTACCAGTTGATCCATCGCCCGACGCCAAGGGGATCAAGCAACCCGCTTACGTGAGGAAGCACACCGCCGTCCAGACCTCGCCCAGGCTGCTCTGGCACAAGAGCTGTGTGAGGTCTGCGATGGCGGGCAAGACCTTCCCAGACAGGCTCGCCGTCAGGGCCGAGCTCGCCAGGGTCAGCAGGGAGTGCGCAGCCAAGAACCCATATCCAAAGAGGGTCTAAAGCTCGCGCGGCCTTCCGGCCTCCCACCTCCTCTCCCCCTTTTTCTGAGAGACTTAAATCTGGGCTCATCCAACTCTATCTTGGATGCCGGGCGACGAGGAGGGCGTCAACTGGCAGCAGCTCATCGCGACATCGCTCTTAAGCATAGTCACCAGCGTGGTATCAGCGGTCATAATCCACGAGTTCGTCCTCAAAAAGAAGGAGGAGAAGAAGAGGCCCGCCGAGAGGGCCGTCCAAGAGGAGGCCAAGGCCGTCGAGCCCGTGCTGAGGGAGGAGGACGACTACTGGGTCATAGAGCACCACCTCGAGGCGCAGAGCTGGGGGACCGCCCCGGCCGTCGGCGGGATAATGGAGCTCGGCATCAAGGACAACAGGGTGTGGATGAGGAGGCTCTGGCTGCCCAAGGCGAAGTATTCGCGGGAGTTCGCCGAGAAGATCCTGGCTGGTGTGTCGAGGTGTGCGTGGTGCAGGACTGGGTTGCCGCTGGGAGAGTTTTCTGGCAAGCCCGCGGGGATAAACCTTATAAGCGTCCCGAGACAGAGAATTATGCGAGGAGAGATGGCGACCACGAGAACTGTCGGTTCGCTTGTCGCGGGAGGGTTTGTTGGGAAGGGGATAGACTATTTGCTAGACAGGACCTTGTCCACCAAGCTCGGGACCCTCGAGCTGAACGCAGTGAAGACATTTGCCGGCCTCGCCGCCGTCCTATTGCCGTTCGGGATCAGGATGGGCGACATCGCCGAGAACATCTTGGTCGGCGCTGGCGTCTACTTGGTGCCCAAGGTCGTCGAGGTCATAGAGGAGCTCGTCGCCGCGGCTCCGGCCGGCAGGGTCGAGCTCATCCCGGTCTCGGGGACGCCAGCGGCCCCGCAGAGCAAGATAGTCTACACCGAGACCGGGCCCGTGGACATAGAGATAGGCTAGACCTCCCAGTCTCCCGCGCCGAGCCAGAGCCTGAGCGTGCGCTCGACGAATCTACTCCTGCTCATATCTCCCCTAGCTCTATCTATCAGTTCTAGCGTGTCCCTTCTCAGGCTCAGCGAGACCCTGACGCGGGTTCCTCTCCTCCTCGGCAGGTGGGGCGGCGAGTAGACCTTCAGCAGCCTTCTTTTGACCGCCTCGGCGAGCGGCAGGACCTTCCATCTGAGGAGCAACACGTAGACCTCTCCCAGCCTCGACAGTTCCTCAAGTCTGGACTTGCGGATCGTGAAGCCGCCATCCTTCCTCTCCTTCAACAGGACGTAGACCTCTTTATCCCCGAGCCTCGCGGAGTACAAGTTGCCCCCGACGCGCCTCACGCCGGAGAAGCCCGAACGCTCAAGCAATACCTTCGCCGCATCCACAGTAATAACGGTCTCGCCAAACCTTAAATACTTTACCGGACGCCTCTCTCCCGAGTGGGAAAGATGGCGGACCCATACGCCGCACAGGATAGGGAGTTAGCCGCGAAGCTGGGCGTCGAGATAAGCGATTTCGAGACCTCCGACGAGTACACGAAGTTCACCGGTAGCTTCGAGCGCCAGTTCGTCCTCTACTACAAGGAGAGGAGATTCGCCACCCTCTACGAGAGGAACGTCGCGACCATCAGGGTCGGCGCCAAGGCGGCGAAGGCGCAGTTCAAGCAGCACTTCGGCGGGGAGCACCCCGACAGCCACGAGTTCGGGATGGTCGTGCCGAGGGCTGCCTACTTCGGCATAGGGTCGGACTGGGACAAGCAGAGGCCCATAACGGCTGACTCGCCAACCTACTTGATAGACAGCGGGACGAGGGGAATCGGTGGACTATACGGGACGAGCGGCAACCCGGTGAAGATCGGCGGGAACGCGCTCCACGTCATATTCGGCGTGGGGACGATGGCCACCAGCCCGCTGACTGAGGCCCTAAGGTTCACGATAAACGAAAAGCCGCAGACCCCGATAATAACTTGGTACCACTACCTGGTAAGCGACCTGAAGTTCAGGGAGACCGGCAAGGCCTACAT
>JAGHBD010000162.1 GCA_021161135.1 Thermoplasmata archaeon | reverse complement strand
GTATGGCTTGACGAAGGATAAATTTAGTATAGAATATAAGTAAATCTTAATATGCTTATTAACTTGTGGGAGAAGTCATGCCTGATGAGAAAGAAGAGAACTTTAATAAAATTATGCAAAGCTTTATCTGATCCAACCAGATTAAAAATATTTCTGTTCCTTACAGAGAGAAGTCTGTGTGTAAAGGCTATAGTGAAATTTTTAGGTGTATCGCAACCTGCGGTATCCCAGCATCTAAGGATCTTAAAAGAAGCAGGCCTTGTCAAAGCAGATAAAAGAGGCTACTGGATGCATTACTCGGCTAATTTAAAAAAATTAAGAGAGCTTATGGATATAATTTTGGAAATTACAGGAAGAGAAGAAAATAAAAAAGAAAAACATGATCTTCTTAAAAAGGAACTGCAAAATGAGTGAAAGTTCTGTCATTCAGGTATCAAATCTTAAAAAGGTTTATGGGAAAACCGTAGCAGTTGATAATGTAAGTTTTGAAGTTAAAAAAGGGGAGATTTTTGGATTTCTCGGACCAAATGGTGCAGGAAAAACAACCACAATTCGTATGCTTACAGGAGTTATCTTGCCTGATGAAGGAGAGGCAAAAATCTTGGGAATAGATATAAAAGAGGACCCTATTTCTGTAAAAAAAATTATGGGAGTTGTGCCTGAAGTCTGCAACGTGTACGTTGATCTTTCTTCCTGGGATAACATGATACTTACAGGAAAAATTTATGGTGTAAAAAGGAAGGAAAGAGAAGAAAAAGCTGAAGAGCTTTTGAAAAAATTCGGTCTCTGGGAAAGAAAAGATGAAAAGACAAGGAAATTCTCCAAAGGAATGAAACAAAGATTAATTCTTGCCATGTCTCTGATTCATGAGCCCAAGATTCTTTTTCTGGATGAGCCAACCTCAGGTCTTGATGTGCAAAGCACAAGAATGATAAGGAAGATAATAGAAGAACTCAGGCTAAAGGGAAAAACCATCTTTCTGACAACTCATAACATTGAAGAGGCAAATCTTCTCTGTGATAGAATTGCTATTATAAACAAGGGGAAAATTGTAGCAATTGATTCTCCTGAAAAACTTAAGAGCACCTTTAAAAGAATGCAATCTGTGGAAGTTGCCTTTGACAGGATACCAGAAGATATAAGATGGCTTCATAGCATCCCTTATGTTAACGAATGCAAAAAGCTGGGAGATAAGTTCCGTGTCTACACAAAAGACCCTGATAGCCTGATAAAAGAGCTTGTAAATTTTGCTGAAAAAAATAATCTTAAGTTTATCTCTCTCAATACACTTGGGCCAAGCCTTGAGGATGTTTTTGTAGCACTTACAGAAAAAGTGGAGGCAAAATATCATGAGTAAATTACACACAAAAAGAACATTTCTTTATACCTTAAAAGCTTCTCTTGTGATAACAGAAAAAAACGCCCGGATTTACTACCTGAAAGCTCCTGTCATCATATTTGGAATTTTATTCCCGGTGTTTTTCTTCCTGGCCTTTGCTCTGGGGAAAAAAGTTATACCATTTATCCTTGTACCTGGCCTTGTTGCCATGACTTTGTTTTTCACTTCATCCTCAGTTGGTCCTTTAATCACCCCCTGGGAGAGAAATGCAAAAACATACGAAAGGCTCCTTGCATCTCCTGTCTCCCTTTCATCTATTCTCCTTGGCGATATGCTGGCAGGGGTTATCTTTGGCGTGATAATCTCTTCTATTCCCCTTACAATAGGAATCTTATTCTTCAATGCAAAATTTTTTCATCCTCTTTTTCTTGCAGGAAACATTGTTTTATCATCTCTTTGTTTTTCCTCACTCGGGGTACTCCTTGCATCTCCTGCTGCAGAGGCACCCTCTCAGGTAATGATGCTCTCCTCTCTTGTAAGATTCCCTCTTATTTTTATAAGCGGGATATTTATCCCTCTTGATAAGCTTCCCTTTTGGGGAAAGGTTATTGCTTTTATATCTCCTTTAACCTACACTGTTGATGCAATGAAATATAGCCTTTATGACTTAAAATCCTACCCTGCTTTTATTAACATATTGGCGCTTCTTTTCTTCTCTTTTGTATTTTTCAGCATCGCCCTTAAAATGCACAGAAAAAACCTTATAAAGGTACTATGAAATTAAAGAGTCAAACTTTTAAAATCAAGTGTTTATACTACCGCCATAAGAAAATGCCTCAATCTAAACTCTTGTTTTTATAACAAGCATAAAAAAATAAAAACTAATAAAAACTGTTTGCTTTTTTAATGTTAGATGCTGAAATAATAACCTACCCTCTAATAACGCTAAAAATGACTTTTTACTATTGACAGAGAATCAATTTTGTTTATAATCTTTATGAGCAAATGTTCATAAAAGCATAAATGAATCAATACTAAAGTAGTTTGTAAAATCAGAGCATAAAATAAAAATAAGCATTTGTTAATTTCAAACAGAAAAAGATTCAATAAAAAGTTCACCTAAGATAGGAGAAATGTTCAAAAAATTGTTGTTGCCTCAAAAAACTATATGGGACCAAACCCTGCTGCTAACCAAACAAGAATGAGGAGGTGAATAAATGGCTAAGAACTGGTATCCAATAATTGATGAAGAAAAGTGTATTGGGTGTTTTCAATGTGTTGATTTTTGCCCTCATGGAGTCTTGGCAAGAGGAAATGGAATACCACAGGTAGTAAAACCTGAGGAATGTGTTGAATTTTGCCGAGGTTGTCAGAAAATATGTGACCAGGATGCTATAACTTACTTTGGAGAAAATTAAAAAGGAGGGATTGAAATGGCTGAAAAAAAGAAAAGAGGACTTCTTTTTTGTGTTTGTCTTGGAACCTGTCCTTCATTTAAGGATATAAATGAATACGAAGTTTTAAATGCTTTGAGAAAGGAGAAATTGGTTGACTGGGTTGGATTACATCCTCAACTTTGCAGCACAGATGGAGATGAATATTTAAAGACTCTCCTCAAAGGAAATGACGTGGATGAGCTTTATGTTGCAGGATGTGATCCTGTCATGCAAAAAAAGATGTTCAGGGACGCTTTTGACGCAGCAGGATTTGACAGAAACAAACATATCGGAATTGAAGTAAGAAATATGAAGACAGATGAGGTAATTGATCTCATAAAAAAGGTAATTCAAGAAAGAGATAAATCAGTGTAATAAACTTAATCCGGGCAGAAGACACAATCTTCTGCCCGGATTTCGGAAAAATAAAGGAAAACATCAAAAAAGGGGAATGGAGTATATAATGAAATTCCAAAACGATAAATTAAGAGAGAACGAAGAAAGAGACAAAAGAATTAAAAAAAACTTAGCTAAAATCCGCCACAAAATTGTTATATTCAGTGGTAAGGGAGGAGTGGGAAAAACTATGTTTTCCTGCAACCTGTCTTACGCCTTGCTAAAAGATGGGTTTAAAGTAGGACTTCTGGACGCAGACATAACAGGCCCCAATGTACCAAAGATGATAGGGTTAAAAGGACAACCTGTTGCAAATTCTGAGGAAGAAATCATACCTCTGCAAAAAGAAAGATTAAAAGTGATATCTATTGCTTCTCTGATTCCTTCCGATGCTCCTATTATCTGGAGAGGACCTTTAAGATCCACTGCTCTTTCCCAGTTTCTCGGTGATGTTGTATGGGGGGAACTGGACTTCTTAATAGCTGATCTTCCACCTGGAACAGGGGATGAAGTTTTAACCATGGCTCAGAAAATGAAGCCCGACATGGCAATTATTATCACCACTCCTCAAGAGATAGCTTTAACTGATTCAAGGAGAGCAACAAATATGGCTAAAAGACTAAATATTAGCCACATTGGAATAGTGGAGAATATGTCAGGATTTATTTGTCCTGAATGTGGCTACAAGATAGAACTTTTTGGAAGAGGAGGCGGTAAAAAAGAAGCAGAAAAACTGGGTGTCTTATACCTGGGAGATATTCCTTTAAATATCAAAGTAAGAGAAAGAGCTGATGAGGGAATACCTATAATCCTTGAAGATGATAAAGCTGATATCTCTCAAAGAATAAGAAAAATAGCAAGAAAAATAGAGGAGATTTTAAACTGAGATGCTCATCTCTGAAAAGCCATTAAAAGTAATAGAAGTAAGAGAAGGCAAAGCACTTGTGAGAATGGAGCGTTTCTCTGTCTGCGCTGATTGTAAATCTATGATACTTCCTCCACAAACTCAAATTTTTGAAATAGAGATTGATGATAAGGTATGTATTGAAGAAGGTGATTTCGTTAGGGTAGGTATTCCTGGAGAAAAACTTATCTTTTATTCCTTTGCTCTTTATATTTTCCCTCTGGCTGGATTGATTGGAGGAACAATTACCGGCCATATAATCCGTCAGATGTTTGTTTTTTCTTTAAGGAAAGTCCCTTTAGAATTTTTAACGGGATTTACCGGCTTACTTTCTCCTTATCTTATTATTAGACGGCTTGACAGACTCATCTCAAGGAAGAAGGGTTATCTTCCTGTAATC
>JAGHBD010000169.1 GCA_021161135.1 Thermoplasmata archaeon | reverse complement strand
TATGTTTTCTTGCCTCATTTATGATGGCATCTATAATGTCCTTGCGCCTTCCTTCGCTAAAATTGGGAACACATTCCACAAGTTTCATGGTGGTATAGATAAAGTATTTTAAAAAAGTAACTACAATGGTTTTTGGAAAAGCAAAATGTCCTCTACATTTATTTTTCCTTTATCAGCTTTGGACAACCCATGTTGTATTATCTTTGCCAATTTAAATCCTTCGGATGTTCCTAAATCCGCTAATACTTTGGAAGTCTCAATTCGTTGTTCTTTTCCATTGATGATCCATGTATGGTATTTACTTACAACCATGGCATAAAATTTTCCTTTTTTAAGAACTCTATAACATTCTCTAAAAGATAATTTCATCATTTTAAGATAATTCTCTACAATTTGGGCTTTTGTTGATCTCCTTGATTTTTTTAGAAGATTGATAAGATTTAAACTCGTTTCAGGAAAATTAACATCATATTTTTGGAATTTTTTATAATATTCTTTTGTTGAACCAAAATTTAAATCATCATCAAACCCAAGTATTATTATAGAAACCTTATTATTTCCTATATAATCTAATGCATCAAAGTAAGGCGGCGAAGTTAATATTCCATCAATAGATTCATCTTCAAGAAAATCCATTTTTGTAGAATCAGCTCTTATTATTTTTACGTTTCCATCAGCTATTTTTATATTTAGCTTTTGAGCCAATTTTAGAGTAGCATATAAGGTTAGATATCTATCTTCAACATAGCTTTGGAAAGACAAAATAAAGTTGTTAGATCTCCGTTTTTCCGAAAACTCTACAATTTTCTGACTCAAGAGTAAAAGAAGAAATCTTTTGATTTTATTATCTTGAATTTGTTCTATTTTGTTTTTCAAATAGATAATCTTTTGAAGATGGGGTAAAATGTTGGTAAAGAATCTATTTTCTTCTGTGAAATTTAATAACTTGCTCTTTATTTTTTCAACTTTTTCTTTTGTATTAAAAGAGTATAGATCATGTCCGCTATAACTTACACTGGTAAAAAGATTTGTTATTTCATCTTTTAATCTTTGCAAGTCATAATTCAAGTCACATTTTACTTCTGAAATTAGTTTTCCGATTTCCAAAATTTCTATTCCCACAGCATTTATCCCCATTGTAGGAGCATCTGCTATAAATGCTCCTGAACCCACAAAAGGATCTAATATAGTTTCTCCTTTATCCACCTTTAAGAGATTTATCAATGCTCTCGAAATGCGAGGATCTCCCTTTCCTTTATATTTGTGAAGATAATGCAAAAATGGTTTTCTTAAATCTGTAGATGCCCAATCTATAAAATCGCCAATATGTTTTTTTCCTAGTCCCAGATGAGGTGCTCGATAATAATTATGTCTTATATGTCTAAATAATTCTTCTAAACCGTTTTCTATTCCATATTCTTTTTCTGTAAAATATTCTTTCCAATTCTTGTAATTTTTTGGAGTAATTGCCACTGCTGGTAATTTCTTAACATCCGTTACGTATTCAAAAAGAGTCTGTACAGGGATTAATCTTATTGCTATAATCTCTTTTTCATCTCTCTCAAAAACTTGATACAAATAATCGCTAATTGATGAGAGTGTTTTATTCATCTCTTTTTACCTTGCGGAAGGAACAATCACATAAATCTCCCTAAAGAAGGCGGGTCGCGATACCAGTTTATCTATGTCCACGAAATCCACTTTTGCCATATATCCCTGTATTTCTCCCAAATAAAGATGGCGAGTAATAAGGTGAATAACATCTTCCTCCAACTCGCTAAAAGGATAATGCCTAAAAAGAGCAGCAATCGTTTTTATTGGCTTTGCTTCTGCATCTAATATTGATTCTAACTCGTATCGAGCAAAATATGCTTCATCAGGGTCTCGTAAGTCAAATTTAACTTTTGCTAAAATTGTTAAATCTTTCATTTTTCATCCTCTAATTTAAAAAGTTCGCACGGTTTTATTTTAAACTGTAATTTAGTGGGATCGGGAGTTCCTCTTTCCTTTGCATTGTTATTTTTCCTATATAAAGGCTCCCCCTTGGCGATACTTTAACTTCTCCTCGGCCAAAAAAATTCATAGCTGTGTTAATATCCTTTAAAATCCATGTTGTGGTATCATCTATCTTATTATATCTTGTTACCAAAATCCAATCTGCTGCAAACCCACCTCGCCCTTTTAAAACATCGCTTACCACCAAAATTTTATTCGCAGTAAAAAAAGATATGATTTCATGGACAATTTCATCTTTTAATTCTGTGAGAAAGACTCTTCTGGGGTCCCTTAATTGAGACACATCTATTTTGAGCATTTCAGGATGTAAAGAAGGTTTTATCTCACCCGTGAATAATTTTAAAGCGGTTGCGATTTCATCACCAAAATGCCACATCTCTCTATAAGAGTCCACCCATCTTTTATCTATCTGATTATAGTCTGCATCCGAATTTGCTTTTTTTAAAGATAAATTTTCAATTCTTAATGCATTATTGATTTTGATTACTAATTTAATCTGTACTTGTACATCTGTCTTTTTAAATTTCATTAATTCTCCATATTGCTTTTCTTTAAATCCAAATTTTTCGATATCTGCTTTCTTTATTCTCGTAGGAATTTGTATTGCTTTTACATAGTCTATTTTTTTTATCTCATACCCCATTATTTTAAGCCAAGCTTGAGCTTCTTTATCCTTTTTCCAGTTATTGAATTTGCTGCATATTGCTCTTTCGTTGGCAAACCCTCCTTTTGCAGTCTTTGAACCCAATTCAAAGTCATGCATTTTTAAACCCCTATATCCATAGATTGTTCTAGCATTAAAACCTTGCGCCTTCTCTGATGAATAAAACCTACATTTTAATTTTCATGAGAATGTCTATCGTTCATCTCATAAAATAAAATTAAAAACAAAAGCTCTTATCCCATCGCTGCATTCTCCGTTTTTGCTGAAAGCTTTTACCTTTATCTCATGT
>JAGHBD010000145.1 GCA_021161135.1 Thermoplasmata archaeon | reverse complement strand
CCCCCAACAATTCCACAGCCAGATATAACGCCGATAGCTCAGACAATTATTGTGAATAATGATGCAACCAGCAATAAAGATGAATACGCATACATTGCTGCAATTCCGGCAGCAAATTATGTTGAGAATGGCAAGAGATATGTCTCGCCAATAATATACAAAGGCGACGATACCATAACAAACTGGTTTGGAACAGTTGATGATACCACAAACTATCTTTTGGAAGATTGGAATAGCTATCTCGAAAACCATGGAATGGTTGCCAAGGAATATACTTTAGCTGATGATCCAGTTAAAGCTGCTGCAGATATTGCAACAAAGGCATGGAGCAGCAGTAATGAGGCAGTGGTTGTTGTGGATGGAAGCGGAGTGACAGACGAAGTAAAAGAGGTTATATCCACAGAAGCCACACTTAATATACAGAAGAAGGTAATGGATATAAGATCGGATGATCCAAAGTTAAAGGAACTCGAAGGACAGATTGTATATCCAATGTTCATAGGAAAGAAATGGGGAGCAATAAAATTCAATCTTTTAGAAACGAAGGGCAAAAATATTGACATTAGTCTCATAGATATCAAATATAGAGAAGTAGCTACTGACTGGTGGCCTTATAATGAAGACCGCTTGGACTTATTCCATCCAATAACGTTGCCAGGCTTGTGGGCTGCTGCCGTTGCATCACGTGCAGACTGGCTGATGCATATTGAGCTTTATTCATGTCATCGCTATAAGATACCTGTTACGACATCAGATTCAACAGTTAGGGTAACCATTGAAACTGATGAGCCAACTTATCTGTGGGTTTATCTTGTTGATCCATATGGCAACATAATTGCACCCAATATTCCATCATGGAATGGGGCAGAGATAAAGCCAATTCATCAGTGGAATGGAAATAAGACAGTGGGAGATGAGCATGAATATGCACATCTTATAGTGGAGCCTCATACAACATTCACTGCTGAAGCATATCATGCGATGCCTGGAAAATGGACAGCAATAGTTGTGCCACGCGAGGATATGAGCGGAAGTGTTAGCTATCGTATAAAGGCAGAAATAATAGAATATAGCAGCGATCGCCTTAACTATGGCTTATCCGCCGCCAATGGAGCAGTTATAGCTTCGTTGAAGCACATTCCATTGCTGTATGCAAATGAAGACGGCTTGCCAGATGAAACAGTAAATGCATTGAATAAGCTTGGAGTGAGTAATGTAATATTCGTGGATTTAGCAAACAATGATGCCGTCGCAAATGAACTTGCTGCCAATTACAATGTAGAGCGCATTACAACAATGAAGGATGTGGTAGATAAAATAAAGGAGATGAGCAGCGAGAATTACATAACAATAACCTCTTTTGCAACAGGAGATGGCTACTTTGCTCCAGCAGCCTATCTTGCAGCATATCATGGTGCGCCAGTTGTAAGGATTGGAGCCATGCCAGACGCCGCCCATTGGGCTGATGCTGCAGCAACTGCTGACGAGTATAAAGGAGATTATTATCATGGTTGCCGATCCACAGGTCATTTAGCAAAGGCGAGCAAGCCGATAATGGATTACATAAAGGAAGGAGAAATACCGCCTATTGGATGGGATGAACATCTCAGATGGTTCAGCAAGATGGTGGAGCCATTCCAGGAGTATATAAGAAGCTTGGGACTGGATAGAGAAGGCAGGGAACATGTTGGAATTGTTGCTCCAAGAGTTGATATAAGGATGCCATTCATCAGAGCCATAACTGGAAATGAATCAACTGCTGGACAGTTTATCGGAATAACCCCAGCAGAAATGGTGGCTTATGTTACAAGGAGCGTGTTATATCCAGCAATAATATTCGGCAACCCACATCGCAACTATACAACTTCAACACTTATGAACTTCGCAGATGGTAATCAAGTAACGCTTAACAATGGAGAGAGATGGAATGCATATAATGCAAGAAATGTGAAGGACTTCTTCTCCAGATATGGAAGGGAATATCGCGGACACTGCATATGGGACAATCTGCTATATGATTTCAATCAGGGCATTTCCGCATACTATTACGTGGGCCACGGAACGGGCGGCTCAGGTGTGTCGGAGCATCCAGTATGGGGCGGCATAGGCCAGGATGGCTGGCACGGATATGAATACTGGCAGGGAGATACGCCAAGAAGCCCAGGAGGAGCATGGTATGATCCAGAGCCACCAGCGCAATATGATATCATTCACTTCAAGTGGTGCGACCAGCTATGGGAAAATCTCCACAGCCCGTGGATACACTTTAGCTCATGTACGACGGCATGGCACTTTGGTCCAGATATATACTTTGAGCATGGAGCTGTAGCATATTACGGCAATTGTGGAACAGGAATACTTGGCTTCAACGATTTGTGGGATCAGTTCTTAGAAAGGAGAATAATGCTTGAGGGATATACGATAGGAGATGCAGCAGCAATGGACCTCTGGAAATTCGACAGAGATTTCACGACAATGGATCCAACAGCAATATACGGAACCCTTTCATTGAACATGGAATCATTAACTGTGCTTTATGGCGACCCAAGTCTAACAATATACAGCCCAGAGCACTGGACAGAGCCAACACCGGTAGAATCCCCACTCTAACCCTTTTTCTTTTAATTTTTTCTTTCTCAACAGCAAAAAGACAAGATAATATTATCCTTCTATGCTTTTATTCCATCTGTTGAAAAAGCCATTACATGAATTTATGCGGGCGCCGGGATTCGAACCCGGGCAACGAGCTTGGGAAGCTCGCGTCATAACCCCTAGACCACACCCGCACTTCCAATTACCCCACCCATGGGGTAAGACCCCACCATCACAGATATGCAATGTCCTCACCTCTGTGTTTGATGGTGGGCAACAGAATATTAATTCCTTCTTTAAATGTTTTAAGGTCTATTTCGCCTGCAAGCAGTTTATCCAGCCATATCCTTGCTTTTTCTCTGTCATCCAGTAAATCAATGTTGGGCTGTCTTTGTACCTGATTATAATATTCCTTCACCATTTCGTCTGCTGTATGGTCATATCGTAATGTTGTTTCAATTTTTCTATGTCTTGCCTGCCTCTGTATTATTTTTGGATTGACTTTTTGATTGAAAGCATTGGTTATCGCACTCGGTTTTATGAGATAAGGATAAACACTCTTTTTAATGCCTGCTCTTGCTGCAATCTTTTTTGTGTGTCGGCGAATGAACTCTGATCCCTCCCTTAAAGCAAGTCCATAGAATCTCCCTTTATCACTTATAATAAGTTTATCTTCATCTTCTTTCCTTTTTGGTTTGGGTCTGTAACGTAGATACTCTCTGAAAGCTTTAATCATGTTTGGTGTTAGTATAACCGAATTATTTCCTGTTTTTGTATCATCGAGATATAATATTTGGTTATCACAGTCATGCAGAGAAATTCTTAATTTCGGAAATTCACTGGGTCTCAGCAACCCATCTATCTGATAAGTTACAATAAGCTTTTCTAATGGTGTTTCTGCAGCATTCCTGTATTTTTCTAACTCTTCATGACTCAATACTGATTTATTCACGTACTCAGAAGCTGGCACAGAAATTCTTAGTTCAGATTTATGAAGGAATTTATCCACAAAGTTGTTGATTGCATTTAGTCTTCCTACATTGCCATTGGTTTTGTAATTTTCAAGGCAAAAAGCTCTGTAATCTTGGGTATCTTCAGGAGTTAGCTCATCATATGTTTTGTGCTTTGTTTCCCATAGCCATTCCAAGAAATATTTTACAAACTTGTAGTAATTTTTTCTTGTATTCTCTTTGCGGTATTCCCGACGGAGATAGTCCAGATATTTTTTTAATATCTCCTCATTCATTTATACTACCTCCGGGAAAAATCCTTCTAATTGCGAATGCCTTTCTTCTTCATTTTCTCCTTCTTTTTCATCACCTCCTCCCCTATCGGGTGATTTACATATCTGTTGAGAATTAATATTCTTTATGGCATTCCTAACACAATATATATCGATCATTATTTTTTCAT
>JAGHBD010000086.1 GCA_021161135.1 Thermoplasmata archaeon | reverse complement strand
CAACAAATAACAGCATAATCATTCATTTAAGTGGTAATGATGGCTTGCATACAATAGAATATTACAGCCTCGATAATGTTGGAAATGAAGAAGAACATCATGTTGTGACATATTATCTGGATAATAGCTCGCCCACCACAAGCATTATTTTGAATCCTTCATTGCCAGATGGAGAAAATGGATGGTATAGGAGCAACGTTACCATAAGCTTCTCTTCATATGATGCAACTGGAGTTAGCAAAATATATTACAAAATAAACAGCTCAGCATGGAAGGTTTACTCATATCCCATCTTGCTTGGAGAGAATGTTTATTACATCTATTATTATGCTGTTGATAGGGTTGGAAATAATGAGACAATCCACTATAGAAGGATAAAAATAGATTACACGCCACCTGCTGTGCGTTTTGTGGCGGTGCCGCCACGCCTTGGCAACAGTGGAGATGTTTATTTTGAGTGGGAGAGCGATGACGAGGAAGCTATATTTTCATACAAGCTGGAAAACCATTCTGGATGGAGTTCATGGAGCTATAATAGAAGTTGCAAATTTAGGCTGGGGGAAGGCAATTACACATTTAAACTGAAAGCTAAGGATGTGGCAGGGAATGGAGCCATCGCCACCTACAATTTCTCGGTAAACTTTTCATTGCTTTTAACAACTCTTAATATACATCCGCGCAAAAATGAGTGGATTGGATTGAATTCAAGCATTAATTTTACGATCAGGGGAGCAATTACCTATTATCGCATCTGGCACAATGGATGGAATCCAATGCCAAAGCATGGAAAAGGCAAGGACAATAACTTTACTTTGTATGATGGAAATTTCACTTTATGGAACCTAGGATATACAACGGGAGGCAAATATTATATAGAATTCTATAGTGTGGTGGACCAAATCGTTGAGGAAACAAGAAATGAAAGCATGATGGTGGATAAAATGCTCCCTAGCGTGGCCATTCATTTTCCAGAAAATGTTACTTGCAAACCAAACATCACATTGAGAATCAATGCTTCCGATTCGAATGGAATCAAAAGCATAACACTCTATTATTCTTATTCAAAAAGCAAAAATTGGAGTGAGTGGAATGAAATGCAAAGCAACAAATTTAACTTTTCTGATGTGGGCTTCTATGCTTTCAAAGCAAAATGTGAGGATTATTTTGGAAACACAAACTATTCAGATATTGTTGTAATCAAATTTTATGAGCCTGATTTGAACAATGATGGCATGGTTAACATATTTGACATTGTTAAGCTTACCAATTACTGGGGTAGCCGTTCTTATATATATGATTTAAATGGTGATGGAACTGTTGGATATGATGATATCATTCTTCTTTTCAAGAACTTGAAATATGGCAAATGCCAATCCAAATAAAAAAATAGAAATTTATATAAAGAATGGATTTATTCTTCCTATAACCATGTTGGAAGCAAATATGGGGGGAAAAAATGAGTAGAATAAAGTTTGTAAAGGAAAAAATTAATGGGAAAAAGGGTATGCTGATTGGGTTGATAGTAGCGGCAGCAATAATCTTATCAGGAATCTCGTTGTTCATGCCAGCAAAAGGAAATGGAGGCACTCCACCCGTTGTTGAAGTAATAGGTTATGTTTACTACCAAAACGCAACCAAAGTAGCGAATGCTTTTGTGAACATCACTGATGTAACAAATGGACACTATGGTACTAACTTCACAAACCAAAACGGATACTATCAAATATTCTTCAATGCACCAAATACATCATCCGTTGATTTGGGTGATAAACTCGTAGTTTTCGCCAATGATTCATCAGGATTGAAAGGAAGCAATGATACAATAGTTTCAGAAAGCGAATATAACGCTAACGGCGGATATATTTGGCTTAACATAACACTTGGAACACCTGTAACCAATAAAACACTCGTGGGAATGCAATGTCAAAATGGCTTATATATCACGCTAAATACAACATTCTATTTAAATGCCACTGATCCAAATGGAGATAATGTAAAGGCAGTGTATTATCGTATATGGCACAACGGCTGGAACCCATCGCCAGGCGCAGGCGAGGGCAAAGGAAATAACTTTACGAAAGTTGATGGTAACCATACATCATTCACATTATGGAGCTTAGGATACACTGAAGAAGGAACATATTACATCGAGTTCTATAGCGAGGATGACAATACAACAATGCCAGGCATTGAATACACACACAATCAGACGCATATTGTTGATGAAACATTGCCAACCTCATCATATTCATATGGAGATCCAAAAGTTCCGGTTGGTCAGCCGAATTTGGAATATATCATTGGGCCAAACACTCCATTCTGGATAAATGCTACAGATGATGGGGGCGGTGTAGCAAAAATACAATATGCAGTATGGCGCAACATGACACATCCGGGAGACTGGCAGTTATTGTATAATAGAACTGAATATTATAATAATTCAAACGGCCAGAATAGAAGCGTTTCATTGCCATTATACTTTGATGAAGGATGTTACTATGAAGTAACTTGGAGAGTTACTGATTGTGTAGGTCATATTTCAAAAGATTATACGGCAGAGTTTGCAGTTGATGTAAATCCACCATCAATTAGCTGGGAAATAGGAAAACCAAATTATACTGATGAACATGGAAATAAATGGATTAACTGCAGCACCCCAATATGGATTAATATTACCGATAATGGATGCGGAGGAATTCAAGCTGGAGCAAACAGGACAATAATTAAAATTTTCTGGAATGAAACACAGGGAAGCTATTTCGATCACAACAAAACAATAGTTGTTTATGACGGTGATCCAAATAATGACTCAAATCCAAATTATGGAGAGATATCATATAAACTAATTATTAAGAATCAGTCCTTCCATGAAGTAAGGATATGGGCGTATGATAATGTTGAAAACTATGCTGCAGATAAGAAACAATTCTTCGTTGACTGCAAGCCTCCATGGATAAATAAGACAATACCGAAAATCGTAATTACCCAGCAAACAGAGCATAACACTGCCTCGTACGCACTTGGACAATATGCATCAGAGTTTGATAACCAGAGCTTTATAGCTGAATGGAGTTATATTGATGCAGTCAGCCTTTATGTCTCCGGATACTTTGAGTCTGCCTATGCTGCATGGGTAGAAATTT
>JAGHBD010000170.1 GCA_021161135.1 Thermoplasmata archaeon | reverse complement strand
GAAGCAATGGATGGTATGTGAGCGATATAGTCATCGAAGCAATAGCTACAGATGCTACATCAGGTATATCGGAGATTAAATATAGGATCGACGATGAATGGATTGATTATACTGAGCCATTCTCTCTTTCAGATGGGATATATAGTATAGAAATATATGCAAAGGATGCTGCAGGAAACGAAGCAAATGTAACATTTGAAGCAAAAGTGGATAAAACAAAACCAACAGCATCCCATGTTTTGCAAGGAACCATAGAGGATGGAAAATATACTACTGATGTTACAGTTGTACTTTCAGCATCAGACAACCTTGCTGGTGTGAAGGAAATCCACTATCGCGTAGATGGAGGAAACTGGCAAATTTTCAGCGGGGCAAGTGGCTCCGATACCATTGCAACAGAAGGAGATCATACAATAGAATATTATGCTGTGGATAATGCAGGAAATGTAGGAGCAACACATTCAGCCACATTCACTATTGAAAAGAATAAGAAACCTGTAGCCGATTTCTCATATTCACCATCTCAACCTACCGATTTAGATACAATAACATTTGCTGATGCATCAACAGATGAAGATGGAAGCATTGTAGCATGGCTCTGGGAATTTGGAGATGGAACAACAAGTAATGAGCAAAATCCAAGCCATAAATATGCAGACAATGGAACATATGTTGTTAAGCTAACTGTTACCGATGATAAAGGAGCAACTGCAACAGTGCAGAAAATAATAGAAGTTACCAACGTCGCCCCTGTTGCCAAATTTACGTATAAGCCGGATAAGCCAAAAGTAAGAGAAGAAATAGAATTTAACTCATCTCTATCCTTCGATGACGATGGAAACATAGTCAATTATACATGGGACTTCGGAGATGGAAATATTAGTTATGAAGCTAATCCAGTGCATGTATATGAAAAGGCAGGAACCTATAATGTTACACTTACTGTAACAGACAATGACGGCGCCACTCATACAACAACTCTTTCGGTAACTGTAACTGAAGAAAAAATAAATGTGTGGCTCTATCTGATCGTAATCGTTGTTCTAATAATAATAGCGGCGATAGTGGTTGCAATCTGGAAGAAGAGAACCAAGAGCTAACCCTCTTCCCATTTTTGTATTTCCATTTTTAAATTTTTATTTTCTGGAATTAGAACAAGTAAAGAAATTCCATATCTCATGTTTTTTCTTGTATCTCATGATGGTAGAACAACCTTTTTCGGATGTAAAATCCCTTAATAGAAAACTATATAACAGGAAAATGGATTAGTTAATTCCCTAAAGGGGGGTGGAGGCAATGAAATATAATAGATTAATGAGTATGGTATGTGTGCTGGTTTTGGTATTGAGTAGCTTTGGAGGGATTTATTACTGGAAAGAGAGCATAAAAGCAAACGCCCAGTTACCTCCAATAAATATTGGCTTTGAACTCTGGCAATGGGAGCAGGTAAGTGAAGAAGGATTTGGAGATTTAACCAATGACTACGCTTGGAGTATGGCGGTATATAGTCCACCAGGTAGCGGAAAAGAATATCTTTATGTAGGCACACTCAACACCAACGTAACATATCCTCCTTTATCAGGACAGGGATGCCAGATATGGCGAACAGATGGAACAATGATAGACGGCAAATACGTATGGGAGCAAATCGTTGGCCCCTCTGGCAGCCAGGCGCCAGCCGGCTTCATGGGAGTAGGACAACATTCTTCTTATGACCCGAGTTTTGCAGTTGGAACCAGAGGAATGACAGTATATAATGGCTTGCTATGGGTTGGAACAATGCCGCTCGGCGAAATTTTTGTTACAAATGGCTCAACTTGGAAAAGAGCAAACCTTCCAGGATTTGGCATTGTTAATGGCATTTCTTCAACAAGAGGAATAACCGTATATAAAGGAAAAATTTACGCAGAAGTAGAAGACAACGAATACGGAGTGAGAATTTTCAGGTATGATGGACCAACAGATTTTGCATCCATTGGAACTCCAGCAGCACAAGCAGCATGGACGCAGGTGAATTATCCAGGATTTGACAATACAAGTTATAACAAAATGGTTGGAGAACTCCTTGTTTTTGACCCGCCAGATGATGGAAAGGATGAGGAATATTTGTATGCATGTACATGGACTCTTGATGCCGGCGCCATAATAATTGGAGGCGGCCAAGGTTTTGAGATATGGAGAACAAATGGAAGCGAAAATCCAGATGGAACATTGAAATGGGAATGTATCGTTGGAAGAAATAACTTATATGCTAATGAACCAGGACTTGGAGATGATAATAATTGGGCTGTTATGAGTGCCGTTATTTATAATGGAATGTTGTATATTGGCACACTCGACTTCAAAAATGGAGCGGAGATATGGAGAACAAGTGATGGTGTTACATGGGAACCTGTTGAGCTTTATGGTTTTGGAAGAACCAACGGCTATATATGGAGATTGATAGAATATAAAGGTATGCTCATTGCTGGAACCATGAATCCTTTCTTTGGTTGTGAAATATGGGCGAGCGAGAATGGAGAGCCAGGGACATTTAAACAAGTAAATATTAATGGAATGGATGCTTCCTTTACGTTGCCAGCAAATATTGGCGCCTTTGTTGGAAGAGATGATGGACCCATAGTGTATTGGGCTGATCAGTATGGAGTGAGAAGTGTTGCAATTTATGATGATTATCTTATTATCGGCACAGCAAGCTGGGGAGACTGGGTGGATAGAGTTCTTTATCCTGCCACCAATGGAAGCTGGCACAATCTTTCCGGCTATGTTGGATGTGAGATATGGAGAACCGACGCTTCGTTATTCACGCTAAAAGATATGATAGTCAATAAAACAGTTTTTGAGCCAAGCACTGGAGAATGGGTGGATAATATCAACGTGAGCTACTATCATGAGTTGAGATTTAGATGTACCATATTTAACAATAATGACACAATGTCCATTCAAAACATTTATGCAGTTGATATTTTACCGCCAGGCACCACATATGTAGGAGGTGCATCTATAATCTATCCTGATGGGCATAAAGAATATCTCTCTCCGCATTATGTAATAAATCTCAGACGATACATACCTCAACTCAAACTGACCATCCTCATATGGAATCTTTCCAATATTGAACTTCCTCCAAAGAAGAATATATCTGTTGAATATAACGCCATTGTAGATAAGGTATATGAAATAAAAATACTCGATTATAAATTCAAACTTCTCAACACCTTCTTTGCCTTTGGTTCATTTGGCGGAGCACTTATGGCAATGCCACAAATACCACTCATATGGGGATTTGACTGGGATATTGTTAGCATCGACATGTCAATGCCTTTACTTGTTGCAACCATCGTTGATAACCATGATCCAGTACAGGTTGGAGATAACCTTTCCTATTTTGTGAGGATCTCAAATGAAGGAAATGCTCCAGCAGAGAATGTTACCGTGTTAATTAATTACGATAGCAACTACGTCCTTGATGTTGCCAATCCATATCCAGATGTGAGCGATAATATATGGAATCTGGGAACCTTAAATCCTGGAGAAAACTTCACAATTCAATTAAATGGAGTTGTCATAGGAGGAGAAAATATTGTTGCGAACCTTATATTTTCATCAAGCAACGGAAATTGGGGAAGCATAATAGAGGAAACAAAAGTGGCTTACCCGGAGATAGGTGTATTAAAATTGATTAAACTTACAGCCCCACCGTTTGTAAAACCAGGCGAAATCATAAATTATAGAATTCTTTGCTATAACCCAAGTGACATAAATCTAACTAATGTTACTATAATAGAAACGTATCCCGAATATACAGAATTCGTTACAGCTTATCCATCACCAACTGAAGGCAACAATATTTGGAAGATGGAAAATCTTCCAGCACATTCTGGAGTAACAATGATGGTTACGCTAAGAGTTTCCTCACCCTTGGACAATGGAACAATATTAAGGAATAGAGTGGAGGCAGCCTGTGAAGAAGGAGTGAGTGCAGAATATAGCGTAGAAAGTACAGTTATATCTTCTCCACATTTGGAAATTTCTCTTGATGCAACTCAATACGTGGTACAGGATGATAGAAATGTTACTTATTACGTAACCATTAGCAATACAGGAGACATGAATGCAACTGATGTAACGGTAATTTGGCATTATAATGACAGCCTTATTGATGTTCTTTCCTCAGATGGTGGTACAATAGGCAATGGAAACGTGACGTGGCATATAAATAAGCTTTCAGCGGGACAAACAATCATATATGAAGTGAATGCACATGCAAAAGATGTGATGGAAGATACAATGATGGATACATTTGCAGAGATTTTCTGTGATGGCATATATGCCAGAGATAACTGTACAATTCTCATAAGACCGGTGCCTGTCTATAAGTTAGATATGAATGTAATAAAAACGAGCGGTAATGTTGAGCCAAATGCAACTTTTGGCTATACTATAATAATTAAAAATGAAGGAAATGTGCAACTCACGAATATCACTTTAAATGCAATATATGGCACAGGAGCACAGTTTGTGGCTGCATCGCCTTCTCCGTCGGTTGGAAATAATGAATGGTACATTGCCTCACTTATGCCTGGAGAAACAAGAACTATTAATATAACGATGCACACAGAACCTTTCCTCCAGGAAGGAGACGGGATTGAAACAGAGTTTGATGTAAGTTGCAGCGAAGGGCTAAGTGAGCACGCCATCATAAGCATGGAAGTGGTCAATGAAGCACCACGAACCCACTTCAAATTCAATGGCGAATTTTCTGTCAGAAATTTCCTCTTCTTCTACACCTCATATATCATACCAGAGAGCACAACTCTCACCCTCGACACCATTGACGAACCAGAGGAAGGAGCCGCAGGCGTGAAAGCAACATATATTGCAATATGGAGATGGGATGATGCCAAATCAAGATGGGTGTGTTTGCAAGGATGGAATAAGTATAATGGCGAAGAAATAGATTTCGCAAAACTTGGCATAGAAAATGGCTATGAGGCGAAGGGCAAATATTCTATCTCATATTACAGCATTGATAACGCAGGCAATAGAGAAGCATTTATGTGGAGGGACATAATAGTCTGCTAAACCCCCTTCCCCTCTATTTTTATTCTCTTATGAATTTGTGAAACTTTAAATATACATACACATTTACTGTAGTAAGGAGGGTGGAAAATGAAAGGAAAAATTGCAGTGGCTGTAGCAATTTTATTTATGATAGTCGCTATAAGTTATTCAGAAGCACAAGATTTGAACACTATATCTGTTGAACCCCGTCAGAAAACAGTGGGCGTGGGACAAACGTTCAATCTGTTTATAAATATAACTCCAGCTGAGCCAATATCATCTGCCATATGTGGTATATCTTTTGATCCCAATATTTTACAGGTTGTAAATATTGAAAATGGTGGATTATTTTTTGACTCAGGAGATCTTTGGATGGCCAGCCCTGCTGACAACGAGAATGGAACCATTGAATTTATCTTTGGTGCATCAGATGACTTAAAAACCACTCCTGGCTCTCTGGCGGTAATAACTTTTCAGGCGATAGCTCAGGGAACATCCTATGTGAATATAGAGAATGTGGTTATACATGGAAGTACAAATAATAATATATTGAATGGCACAGTAATAGTGGCAGGCGGAGGAGATTACACTCCTCCAGATATCCAGTTAATTGAATATCCTTCCGCTACAATAGAATATAGAGATGTATATTTTGAATGGACGGCTACAGATGATGTTTCACCAGAAGAAAATATTACATTCTCATATATGTTGGATGGCTACGATGCAGACTGGAGCTCATGGAGTTATACAAAACAAGCATCCTACTTTAATCTACTCGCAGGAGATTATACATTTAAAGTGAGGGCAAAAGACGATGCTGGCAATATTGGCTTATTAACATATTCCTTCAGTATAATCGATACGACGCCGCCCGAGATAAGCAATGTTGTTGTCTGGCCATCTATGCAAGCAGTAAATGGGATTGTAAATATATCCTGTATAATAAACGATTTGTTTGGCATTGATGAGGCAAAGGCAATAATAACATATCCTGATGCAACTGTTCATGAATTTGATTTGCTGCATAATTCAAAATATTATTTCAGTCAGAGTTATTCCATGGTGGGTACATATGAATTTTATATATACGCGAAAGATGTGAATGGAAATGAGGCGACGTCAGCAGCTAAACAATTTGAAATTGTTGAAGGCGATTTTATCCCGCCACATATAAGCGATGTGGCAGTCAATCCATCGATACAGGATGTTGGCAGAAATCTCACCATTTCTGCAACAGTTACAGACAATGTTGCTGTAGCAGATGTATTCCTCAACATTACATATCCAGATGGAAGCCACAAAAACTTCAGTATTTTCCAGAATAGAACAGGAGATGTATTTTACTGCATAAAATCATTTACTATGCTCGGCACATATGAATTTTACATATATGCAATAGAT
>JAGHBD010000114.1 GCA_021161135.1 Thermoplasmata archaeon | reverse complement strand
TGAGAAACGAGAGCTTGATCAAGTTCGCCGCGGCTAAGGGATTGAGAGAAGTTCTCCTCGGAGTAGAGAGCGGCTCCGATAAGATTTTGAAGATCGTAAATAAAGGAACCACGAGAAAGATGAATCTCGATGCGATAAAGCTCCTTCACTCTCTGAGAGTCAAGGTGAAATGCGCGTTCATCATAGGACTTCCCGGAGAAAGCCGTGAGACTTTGAGAGAAACCGAAGATTTCTGCCGTGAGGTGAAAGACATGGTTGCCGATTTCGATTTCACCGTTTTCGTGCCCTATCACGGAAGCCGCATATATCAAAATCCCGAAGCGTACGATATTCGATTCGACCCCGGTGAAGTTTATCGCGCTTATAAGACGAAGCCGGGTGAGTACATCTCGATCGTGAGCACGAGCTCTCTCACTTCGGAAGAGATAGCGGAAGCGCGAAATAAGCTCGAAGCCGAATTCAAGCCGAAGGAGAGATTGAGATGAGAGTGGCGTGGGTTTACAGAGTAAGCCCGATCATAAAGCTGAGAGATCGAGAAGTGGAATTATTCTCAGATCCTCCGAACTTCTTCTGGGAGATAAGAGAAGCTCTCGGCTTCGCAAAATTGGGCCACGAAGTGATCCTCGTCTCCACTCCAAATTTGAGCCGGAAAGTAGATCTGGTGTTCTGCGCTTCCGACACTCAGGGAGATATAGCTTATCGAATAGCCGGCTCTCAAGATGTTCCTTTCGTATATCAGCAGATATCGGCGACTCCGGAATACGAAGATGAAGTCTGGAGGGGAATCAAGCACTACATGAAGCTGTCGGATGCCATAACTTGCGTCTCGAAAGCGGTGTATCGAGGAGTGAAGAAGTGGGCGGAGAGCGAGAATTACAAAGGCTTGATCGAGATCGTTCCTCACGGAGTCGATACCGATCTCATCGACAGGATTCCCGAAAGCGAGAGAAAGCATTTCGTCTACTGCGGCGCACTATTTAAGCACAAGAGAGTGGATTGGCTTATAAGAGCTTCCGCCAGAACGGAGCTTCCTCTCGTGATAATCGGAGACGGGCCCGAAAGAGCCGAGCTCGAAGCTCTGGCGATGATATACCACGCTCCGGTGAAGTTCGCGGGAGTCGTTTCGGAAGAAGAGAAATACAGGATTCTCAAAAGCTCGAAAGCGGTGCTTCATGCAAGTGAAGGAGAGCAGTTTTTCATCCCTGCTGCGGAAGGTCTGGCATGTAACTGCCACGTCATCTGCTACAAACTTCAGAACATAATCGATACTTACGGCGATCATCTCGTTTATTTCGAAACATTCGAAGAGCTCTGCGATCTAATGAAGAAGTACTGGGAGACCCACGGCAATCCCGAAGGAAGGCTCGCGGTAGAAGAGCTGGGGCTCACGATGAACAAGAGATCTCAAAAACTTCAAGAAGTGTTCCGGAAGGTGAGAAGATGAAAATAGCAATCGTATCGACGAGCACATACCCGACTCCTCCGATGGGCTACGGAGGAGAGAGCTACTTCTGGCATCTCTGCCGCGGCTTCTGCGAGCTGGGGCACGAAGTGATCCTGGTGGCTTCGGGAGGCTCTCGTGTTCCGCCGAGAGGAAAGCTCCTCTACATTCCCTGCTCTTACGGCGATTTCTCGCGCAGAGCAGAATCCAAAGCCGTGGAGTGGTATCTCGACGAGATCTTGAGCTGCGATCTCATCATAGACTGCTCTCACTCGAGATCGGTTTCGGAAGCGATCAAGTTCTTTCACAGGGAGAAAGCTAAAGTCACGTTCCAGCTTCTGAACGGAATATCGCTTCCCAGAGTGCCCCACAACGTGATCGTGGGCTCTAAGAAGTGGGCCGAATTGATGCTCAGAGGAGAAACTCAGTTCAAAGGAACTCCCTGGGAGAAGATCTACGGCTCGAAGCTCGAAAGGCCCCTCAAAGAAGATGAGCTCGCCGGAGTGATCTACTGGAGAACCGACACGAATTTCTACACTCCCGGAAGCTCCAGAGAAGACTATCTGCTCTGGATCGGAAGGCCTTCTCCTTACAAGGGATTGCACATCGCGATCAAAGCGGCGGCGGATCTCGGAATCCCTCTGAAAGTCGTCATGCCCGTAGAGTTCGAAGAGCACGCTCGCTGGGCGAAGATGTACGAAGAGTCGATAAGCTGGGCGAGGGAGAAAGGAGCGAGAATAGAGCTTGTAAGCCTTCCGAACAACTCGAAGCATCAGGAGATGAAGAGAGAGCTTATGAGAAGAGCTATGGCATTGATGGCGCCTTTTCAGAGCAGCGAGCCGTTCGGATTGGTGGTCATAGAAGCTCTCTCCTGCGGCACTCCGGTGATAGCTTCCGATATAGGAGCTATGCCGGAGATCGTCTCGGAGAGAGTCGGCTTCCTCTGCCGAGCAGATGATGTAGAAGATTTCAAGAGAGCGGTGAGGAATCTCGACAAAATAGATCATCGAGATTGCAGAAAGGAGGCGGAAGAGAAATGGCACTATCTGAAGTCGTGCCGGGAGATCCTCGAGCTCCTGGAGAAGCGATCATAATTGCGGCCGGTTTGGGAGAGAGGATGCTCCCCCTGACTCTCGATACTCCCAAGTGGATGTGCGGCGGAATCGCTACTTATCAGCTCTCCTGGCTCAATCGCCACGGAGTGAACAGATTCGTCGTGATCCTGAACGCCAGGTACCGATCGGCAGGATTGAAGAACGTTCAGGTTCCTCCTTACACCGAACTGAAGCTCCTTTACGAAGAGGAGCCTTCGGGAGATGAAGGAGCGCTTAAGAAAGCCATAGATTTCGTGCGAGGAGAGGAGTTCTACGCGGTGTACTGCGATATAATAACCGACTTCGATCTCAAAAAGCTCACCTCTTCGCCTTCCATGGTGGTGGCGAAGCCCACGGCGCCCTGGGGCGTGCTTTACGGGAACAAGCTTCTCGAGAAGCCGAAGCTCGACATCTGGGTCAACGCCGGCATATTCAGATTCTCCAAGAGCTTGAAATCTCGATTGAGAGATCGAGGCGTTCTGGCCGAAGGAGCTCTCCGGGAGATGGTGGAGAAGGGAGAGATCCGGATAGTAGAGCACCACGGCTTCTGGATGAATGTGGAGACGATAAAAGACTTGAAGCAAGTGGAGGATATGCTGTGTTCAAGCTTGTGAAGAAATACGAGGGCGTCACCGTACACGACTTGAACTTCCAGAATCTGATCGTGTCTAAAACCGAGATCTCTCCGGGAATGTCCACGAGAGGCCACTCTCACCTCGAGACTTCGGAGATATACATCTTCTGCTGCGGAGAGGGCGAGATGCAAGTGGGAGATGAGAAGTTCAGAGTGAAGCCGGGAGATATCGTCTTCGTAGAAGAAGGCAAGTTCCACAGAGTCTGGAACAATTCGGATCAGAACATGATATTCTACTGCATCTTCAAGCCTTACCGGGGGAGAGGAAGATGAAAATAGCGATAATAAGCTCGGATATCATTCCCGCAGATTGGGGAAAGAGGTACGGAGGCTTAGAAGTCGTCTGCTACAATCTCGCGAAAGAGCTCGCCGAGATGGGCCACGATGTCGTACTCTTCGCTCTCGAAAGCTCCGAAGCTCCGAAAGATGTCAAGCTCATCGGGTTCCGGCGAGAAGAAGAGATCGCGGATCACATCTCGCTCTTAAAAGACGCCGACATAGTGAGCTATCATGGCTGGAAGAAAGTGATATGGCAGCTGAGAGATCGAATTCCGAATTTCACCGTTCATCATCACGGCCCTCATATAGGCTACGAGCTCCCTCAAGGCCATCTCAATCTGGTGGGGCTTTCGAAGTTTCATGCTCGACTCCTTCAAGCCGAATGCAACAGAGAAGTGAGATTCTGCTATAACGGAGTAGATCTGAATCTCTACCCCCTCAACACCTCGAAGAGATCCGGGAGAGTGCTCTTCCTGAACAGATTGCATCCCGAAAAATGCGTTCATATAGCGATAAGCCTCGCCGAGCAATACGATCTTGAGCTGGACGTTATAGGCACCGACTCTCTCCTCTTCTGCCCCGAAGACTATCTCAGAGTCGTGTTCAGGAGGTTCGACGGAGAGAAAGTCAGATTCTGGGCGGATCCCGGCTATCATATGAAATTAGAGCTTCTTCAGAGCGCCAAGTGCTTGATCTGGCCCTGCTTGTGGCCCGAGCCGTTCGGATTGGGCATAGTGGAGAGCATGGCGGTGGGAACTCCCGTGATCTCCTTCGCTTGGGGCGCTCCGACCGAGATAATTCAAGAAGGCGGAGTGCTTATAACCCATT
>JAGHBD010000079.1 GCA_021161135.1 Thermoplasmata archaeon | reverse complement strand
TTTCTATGCAATTCATACAAATAATGGCAGCCTCAAATGGAAGTATAGGGCGAGAGAGAGTAGAGTTGGTTCTCCCTCAATAGAAGAAAATGGAATAATATATTTTGTAACTGACCAATGGTGGGGAGATAATAGGTTATACGCTTTATATCCAAATGGGACGCTGAAATGGGAATTTGAGCCAGACAACGTTGTATATGATGCAACAAGATACCCTCCTGCTATTGCTGAAGACGGAACAATTTACTTTGGAACTGCTGGAGGAAGAATATATGCTGTTGATAAAAATGGGACAAAGAAATGGCATAAGTATCTTGGACAGTATCCAACTCCTCCAGTAATAGGAAAAGATGGAACAATATACATAGCAGCTACAAGAAGAGATGCACAATTTGATCCATGGGAACATGGCTATCTGTATGCTCTCAATCCAGATGGAACAATAAAATGGAGAACAAAACTGGAAAGTGATATTCCATATGACTATTGCTATCCATCTCCCATAGCAATAGGAAAGGATGGAACAATATACATTGGAACGTGGTTCGGTAGCAGTAAAGGAAGCTGGGGCTATTTGTATGCGATAGGAGCAACCGATAAAAGCTTTGAAATAACGAGACCAAAAGATGAATATCTATACATATTCGATAGAGAGATAATGGATGTAGGATACACAATTGCTATTGGAAAATTGACTGTAGTGGCAGAGATATTTGCTGACGAAATGCCAGATAAATTTGTTTTTTATATAAATGGTGAGGAAAGATATGTTGACCAAGAAATGCCGTATGAATGGACATGGAAGGCATGGAATGATAAACCATGCGATTCCGATATCTTCTGGAAATATTATACCATAGGGGCTAAGGCATATTTTGGCAATGAAATAATTGGCTCTGGAGTAATGAAAATGGTGAGGAAATTCAAGATTCCTTCATAATGTGAGAGAAATCCAATAGAAATTTTGAAATTGAAAATAGTTTTTTGGCATCATTTCACTGTTTCCTCAATTGAATGAGAAATAATCAGTGCATATTTTAATGTTACACTACACCTACATAAATGCCCTCAAAACAGCGAATTTTCCTTTCGCCTCTTCCTGAAAACGAAGAAAAATTTTTTCATAATATTTGCTCTTAATCCTTTCAATATATATCCTCTTTTTTTCCTCTGGCAGCACCCTTGCCATTTCCTCCCATATACTTCCTCGAAGATGAAAATTATCTATTATTACTTCATTCACTCCTGCATCGACAAGAATTTCCACCCATTGCCCCACATCTTTTTCTTCCACCTCTGGAAATAAAGGACCAAGAAATGCATATGTGAATATGCCATGAGATGAGATCCTTTTCATTGCATTTATTCTTTCTTCAATTGATGGAGCATATGGCTCGAGAATGCAACGAGATTCCTCATTGAGTGTGGTTATTGTGAAACCAACCTTAGCTTCACTAAATTTTTTTATAATGGATATGTCTCTCAACACAAGAGGAGATTTTGTTAAAATATCGATGGGCCAATCGTGTTTAAGCAAAAGCAAAAGACATTTTCTTGTCAGCTCATATTTTTTCTCCGCTGCTTGATAAGCATCTGTTGAAACGGAAATACCAACAACTCCCTTCCTTTTACTCTTCAATTCTTTTCTTAGCACTGCAGGAATATTTCTCTTTGCTGCCATCTTCCCCATCCACTCCTCCCTACTTTTCCTTAGCATGGAAGGAACATAGCAATACACGCATCCATGACTGCAGCCAACATATGGGTTTAAGGAATAATCTATGCCAGGCAGCTTCGAGGATGTAAGAGCAGAACGGCACCATACTTCCTTCATTTCACAAAATCCTCCAGGCGTCGCTGATATAACACATTTTTGAGCAAACTGCTCGTTTCAATCCATCTTTTAATGGGTATGTGAAGCAATGAGGAAACAAAAAGCATCGCTTCCCTCACATCATCAAACTTCTTTGCCTCCCCCCTCAATGCCTTTCTGACATTCTCCCTCACATTCCACACTCCAACTGGCATGATGTAGCCAGGATGTATTTCACGCATAACAACCGCGCCCGCCTGCCGCCCCTCTTTCTTAAGTTTTTCCGCCACCGCGAGGCGGGCAGCATAGTAGCATCCACCTATTGTTGCATAGCTATTCCGTCCATTATAATATTCGTGATCGCCAAACATGACGATTTTTTTGCCTAACGGGTTCCAAGTGGTGTTTGGATACCATGCTTCTATGAGCTCATATTGCCAGCTACTCGGATACATAAATATTACCCATAAATTATCCATGCTTTTTGTATAATATATACGATATTCGTTGAGCCATGGGTTGTCCTTTATTTCTTCTACCAGTTTTTTGCCTATGGTATCATCCACGGCGGTTATACTCCATCTCGTTGGAACCATTTTTGGTTTGATGCCAAACAATCCAGCAGAAAATGCTTTCTGAATGGACGAAATGAAAGCGCCCTGCTGATAAAGCCATAAGATTGCATCCCTTGCCTTCATTTCGTCGTAAGCAACTTTTTCTATCCTTGCATCCACCTTTGGATTTTCCACCCATATTTTTTTTATTGGAGCAGATGGACCATGTGGCTGCACTTCATCGTATAAGGTTATTATGCCCTTAGGCTTTTTTTCAAACTCCACCTCCATATCAACTGGTTTCGCTGCCATGGCGATTTCCTGAAGATAGCTGACTATTTTTCCCTCCATATTGCTCACATCAACCCTATATTTTCCTCTAACAAGTTTCATTCTAAAAGCAACCAAGTCATCGATGCTTATATTGTGCCATAGTTCGGGAGTATCCATATAAGATGTGTCTCCTTCGATAGGAGGAAGCATAGGGCCTGCATATACCTTAGGATATCCCATCCTGCCTATGAAAAGAGAAGGAGGTGAGCTCCCAAATAACACCTTCTTTTCAATAAGAGGCTTTACCTCCAGATTTTTATAATATCTGACAAGCACAGGGCATCGCGGCTTACCACACAAAAGTTTTGCTCCTCTGCATTTTATACATATGCTCTCATCAACGCTTATAAATTTGCGTGGCTTTGTCTTCACATTATTAAAATACTGCAGGGTAATAAGAATTTTGGGGTGGAAGGATAAATAAATGCTTTTCTATCCATACATCATTGGCTGCTCGGCATATACTGGCTTTGTTGGCTTTGCTTTCTCCATGTGGGCGCGGAGCTGCTTTTCTATCTCCTCCGCCTGTTTGTAAAGAGGCTCTGGGTCAATCTCAATTTCTGGAAGCATTTTATTTACTACCTCAAGCACCTTCGCCGCTGCCTTTGCATCAGGATAATCGGCGTGGGTGCCGGCGAGGATACAGGCAACATCAAAATTCCTGCGCCTTCCTTCATAAAGGAGGATGCCAGATAAGCCACTCACCATCCCCTCCTGCATGAGCTCAACACCATAATTTTTGAGCATTTCCCTCGCCTCTTCAGTGCTTCCTATGCCAGCAAGTGGCACATCTTCAACCTTCTCTCCAACATTAAAGCCTTCGATGCAAACAATAGTTTCGCAATTATTCTCCTTACACCATTCTATAATTTTATTGGCGAGAGGTCGGAGGGTGGCGAAATGAGGCACAAATTCAGATAGAATAACGAGGAGCTGGTTACATTTTCCATCTGGTCCGCATTTTTTGTCGCCAGCATAAACTCTTACAGGTGGCAGTGGCTCAGCATTTGATATAACACTCACAGGAGGAAAGTAATCTGAAAGAAATGCTGCCAGAAGGCGAAGTTTAAGGCTATTGATTACGAATCTACTCGCTATTGTACCAACCAAGCCAATTGTGGGAAAGCCAGTAACAACAAATGCATTTTCCGAATCCATCTTCTCATATTCATATATTTCAATTTCTCCCATATCCTTTTATGCATGTGTATCTTATAAATTTTCTGAAGATCGAGGGGTTGTCGAAAGCAAGGGATACATAGATAACCTAAAAATTTTTTAGGCAAAAATATTATTTAAATGATGAGAAGTGCGGTTTTGATTATTTTATTCCTCATGTTATCAATGCCGCTATTTTCGATTGGCGAGGGTGAAAAATCTTTCTCGCAAGGCTCTTCATTCCATGACAAACTAAGTGGTGATAAATTCTGGTATGCATTAAAAATCGAGGTTATGGAGCAAGTGAAGTTAAATATAAGCACAAATATTTTTGTATCATCGAGAAGCGATGGCAATTTATCCAGAGCCACCTTCTTAATGGATGTGCTTTATAAAGAAGGAGGAGGATATAGTTTGGAAATATTTATACCTAATTCATATCCCTCTGCCAAGGAACATTATTTTCAGATACGTTTCTGTTCAATAAATTTGAGCAAATACCATATCTTAAATGCATCAGACTGGATGGAAGGGTGGGCTGAAGGTTACGTAGTATATTATTTATCTCCTGGAACATACTATCTCGTTTTTATCTCATATGCTGCACAGGCAAGCATTAATTTCTGGATTAACTCAACAGGTAAT
Source organism: Thermoplasmata archaeon (assembly GCA_021161135.1). GTDB lineage: Archaea > Thermoplasmatota > E2 > UBA202 > JdFR-43 > JdFR-43. Next base: position 5,049 of record JAGHBD010000079.1, on the reverse strand, counting down.
GTTTCATTCTCCACACCCATAGAAGGAAATAAAACCTTCTTTTATGAAAGACATCATTTCTCCGGCAATGTAAATATTGGATGGGGAAAGGGTCTTCTAATGTTGAATGGAGTGAAAAACATAAAAGTTGAAAACTCTCTTTTTGCAATGTTTGAGCTGCAAATAGAGGAGGGCTTATCTTTCGTATCATATACCACGCCCTCTGGAGATAATATATGGAGATTCCAGATACATCACAATGGTTTCCCCATTTATATGAAGGGAGAAAGAAATTTCTATAAGCCTCTCCTCGGCGGCGAAAGCGGTAAATGGACATTTCATGCTTCGATACTCAGCTTCACTCTCATGCCAACCGTTCCTAATCTCTATCTTTATGGAGCAGATGTTAAGCTGCCAGACTAAAAACTAATTTACTCCCTCCCCATTTTACATCATGCTCAAAGTAGGTGTTCTTGCATCTGGAAGGGGAACAAATTTGCAGGCAATTATAGATGCATGCGAGAAAAAAATGATAAATGCAAAGGTTGTTGCTGTTATTAGCGATAATGAAAAGGCTTATGCTTTGGAAAGGGCAAAGAAACATGGAATAGAGGCATATTTTGTTGATGCAAGTGATAAAGAAAAGCATGAAAGGAAGATGGATGAGATCCTTGAAAGCCATGATGTTGAGCTTGTGGTGGGCGCCGGCTATATGCGGATTTTGTCGCCGTGGTTTGTTAATAAATGGTATGGAAAGCTTATAAACATACATCCTGCCCTTTTGCCCTCTTTTAAAGGTATAGATGCCCAGCGCCAAGCTATCGAATATGGAGTAAAAATAACTGGATGCACAACGCATTTCATGGACGAAAAACCAGATCATGGCCCTATAATATTGCAGGCAGCTGTAAGGGTGAAAGAAGATGATACAAGAGATTCCTTAGCTGAAAGAATTCTTAGGGTTGAACATCAGATACTTCCGAGAAGCATAGATTTGTTTGAACAGGGTCGCCTTGTTATAGAAGGAAGGAGGGTGAAAATATTGCCCGGTGACTCATGGCTGGAGAAATATAGTTATCCCGATGTCCTTTATTCCGAAGGATATTAGTTTTAACACCATCTTTCAGGAGCAGAATTTCTTAAAAAATATCGAAGGGTTTAAATTCTCCTAATACATATGGAAAAAGGAGGCGGTAAAATGGTGTACGAATACACGAGCAAGAAAAGCGGAAAGAAATATAAGCTCTACACGAGGGATGTAAAGCTTAAGGGAGGAAAAGTACAGACAATTTACTTCTTCAGCGCAAGGAAGCCCAAGAGTGGTAAGCCATGTGATTTGCCAAAGGGATACAAGGTTGTAGAGAATCCAAGAACAGGTTTACCATTCTTGAAGAAGAAGTAAATTCTCTTCCCTTCTATTTTATTTTTTTAGCTTGCTGTTAAACTTTCGAGGGCACTCATTATATTCCATATAGCTGTCCTTCCATGCGTCGGTATATTCGGATCACTCAGCAGTTCATCAAGACGGGAAATGGCGGAAGCAACTTTAACATCGAGCGTATCCTCCTTCTTCATCAAAATTTCCTTCGCCTCCTTTGCCCCCCTCCTTATGTTGCGGGGAACAGATATGTCATTAGCTAACTCTTCCAGCATGCGAAGCACTGTTTTTAAGCCTTCTTCATTCATCCTATCACCTCAAAAATCTGTATGTGTAATGCATTTCGGCTAAAAAATTTTTTGATGCACAAGCAGATTAAAAGACTACAATAAAAATATTGTGAGATATAAATTAGATTGGGCTCTCATTAGGGTAAGAGAAAATAGAAAATTTTAATTAAGCAATAAAAATGCTTTTCCATGAAGAAGTTATCTGTGCCCTTTCTTATAGCATCTCTTTTAATTTCAATCTTTTCTGCTAGTTGCGATGCAGCACCTTCGGTAAGAAAATTGAATATTGACATAGATGTCGATGATGAGGTAATGCTTGAGATGCATGATTTGAAGGAAATCACTGCAAAAATAACGGTTTCTTGGGATTTTACCCCCATCATTCCATCAACGGTAACAATAGATGTTGAAGCCATAGAAGTGCCGAGCTGGCTAACAGTTAATATTACACCTTCTTCTTTTGATGTGTCGGTAGTTGGAGTTGATGGAAAAGTTGAGAAATATGTTACCATAGAGCTTAGGGCGATAGAGCTAGTGGAGGCTTTTCGCCCATATACAATTAAATTGTATGTTCATTCTTCGGGAGGAATTGGAATAGAGGATAGTGATGTCTATAAAGAAATTACTGTGAAAATGGATTATAGGGGCGATATTACAATGGAATTACTTGAATTCGAATATCCTGGAATCGAGGTAGAAAAAGGAAAGACGAGAGAGATAAATGTGTTATTAACAAATTACTGTAATGCAGATGTTAGAGTATATTTGGAACTGCAAGGATTGTCCGAGAAATGGGAGGCAAGTTATGAGAATAATTTTACCGTTCCATCTGAATTCTCTGGAAATAATGAGAAAATTGTGAAGATAAATCTTAAGGCTTTGGATGCAACAGAAAATTGGGAAAGTATCAAGTTGCTGGCAAAATATTATCCTACAAATGCAGAGGGGAATTATACTGAGAAAACAACAATGTTGCTTTTCAATATAAAAGCATATGAGAAAACACCTGAAATAACAAATCTCTTAATCATTGCTGCCCTCATCATCATCATTTCATTGATAATTGTGGCTGCAATATTAAAGAAAGCAAGAAGATGACAGAAAATAGCATAATCAGAGAGCATTACCTTTATAAACACAACATGCATTGAAACTTGAATGGAATTCAATTTGGAAGATTTACCGGGAGTGGGGCCAGCAATAGCAAAGAAGCTGGCGGAAGCTGGTTACAGCGATTTGATGGCGATAGCTGTTGCCTCACCATCGGAACTGGCAGAGGTAGCGGATATAGGTGAAGGGACCGCAGCCAAAATAATCCAGGCAGCCAGGGAAAAAGCAGATGTTGGTGGCTTTGAAACTGGAGATGTTTTACTCGAAAAGTTAAAGGAAAGAAAGCATCTCACCACTGGCTCGAAAGCTTTGGATGAGCTGCTCGGCGGTGGCTTTGAAACGCAGGCAATAACCGAGCTATTTGGTGAATTTGGCTCGGGCAAAACACAGATTGCTCACCAGCTCTGCGTTAATGTGCAGTTGCCGGAGGATGAAGGCGGTCTGGAAGGGGAGGCAGTTTTTATAGATACAGAAAACACATTCCGCCCCGAAAGGATTCTGCAGATGGCAGAAGGTGTTGGAATAGATGGAAAGGAAGCATTGAAGAAAATACATGTTGCAAGCGCTTTCAATTCAAATCATCAGATGATGCTTGTCGATAAAGCAATGGAACTCGCCAAAGAAAGACCGATAAAACTGCTCGTCGTTGATTCTCTAACAGGACATTTCAGGGCAGAATATGTTGGAAGAGGGGCTCTTGCAGAAAGGCAACAGAAGTTAAACAAGCATATGCATGCGTTACTCAAATTCGCCAGAATATACAACGCTGTAATATGTGTAACAAATCAGGTTGCAGCCCGCCCCGACGTATTCTTCGGCGATCCAACCCAACCCATTGGCGGACATATCGTTGGCCACACAGCCATGTTTCGCATTTACTTAAGAAAATCGAAAGGTGGCAAAAGAATAGCCCGTCTCATTGATTCGCCACATCTGCCAGAAGGCGAGGTAGTTTTCACAGTAAAAGAGGAAGGAATAAGGGACTAAATGAGGCGAATAGAGCTTAGTCACGGCGCAGGCGGCAAAGACATGGCATCACTTATAAAAAACTTTATTCTGAAACATTTTGAAGCTGGAAAAGCAGAAGTGCCATTGCATGCACTCGATGACTCTGCCGTAATAAATGATATTGTTTTCACAACAGATAGCCATACGGTGCAGCCAGTTTTCTTTCCAGGTGGAGATATAGGCAAGCTGGCTGTTGCTGGCACAGTTAATGACATTGCCGCTTTGGGAGCAATGCCTCTTGCTATGTCATCTGCTATGGTAATCGAAGAAGGATTTCCGGCAGAGGATTTTGAAAAAATTGTTGAAAGCATGGCTTCTGTTGCAAAGGAGGCAGGAGTGGAAATAGTAACGGGAGATACGAAAGTTGTGGAAAAAGACGGCATTAGAGACATCATTGTTACCACATCCGCCATAGGCAGGGCAAGTGAATGGCTTGAGGAAAATTTTGAAGTTGCTGGTAGAAAAGGAAAATGGCTGCTTGATTCAATGTTAAAACCTGGAGACAAAATAATAATAAATGGTAGCATAGCTGACCACGGCATAGCAATAATTTCTAAGCGCGAGGGATATGGTTTTGAAGGAAGCGTTGTTTCCGACGTCGCTCCCCTCAATGGTCTGATGCAGGAGGCATTGAAGGAGGGGGGCGTGGTAGCAGCAAAAGATGCAACACGAGGGGGGATAGCCAATGCCCTAAATGAAATGGCTGAGAAATCAGGCGTCGGAATTCTGATACATGAGGAGGCGATTCCTATAAAACCAGCCACACAGGCAGCATGCGAGATGCTTGGGTTAGATCCGTTAGCTATAGGAAATGAAGGGAAAATGCTGCTGGTGGTTGTTGAGGAAAAAGCAGAAGATGTTCTGGAGGCAATAAAAAAGCATAAATATGGCAGGGAGGCAGCAATAATAGGAGAGGTAACGGAAGGAAAGCATGTACTCATGGAAACAAAGGTTGGAGGAAAAAGAATCATCGATGCCCCCATAGGAGATCCAATACCCAGGATATGTTAAGGAAGTGTGAAGTAAAAAGATCGATAACATTTCTTAAAACTTTCTTATTCTTATGGGGTTGTCGAAAAATTTCGTGAATTTTATATTCCCATCCCCTGTAGGAGGCACAGGGGATGGGAATGAAAAGATGGCAAAAATATGATGCAAGATATAAATTAGGCAACATAAAAAATCTTTACTATTTTGTTCTGGCAAAAGCAAGGAAGTTAGGAGCACCTTTTAGAAAGAAAAGCAAGAGAGGAAGAGATTTTGCAATCTCTCCTTGTGAATATG
>JAGHBD010000128.1 GCA_021161135.1 Thermoplasmata archaeon | reverse complement strand
CTCTAAAATCAAACTCGAAATTTTGTTTTGATGCCTTTTCTATGAAATCCGAAGCAATATTTGCAGCGATCATTGACGGCATTATTCCCTCACCCATGGCTGCATATACATGGGCGGCGGCATCCCCGAGCAAAATAGCATTTTTGCCATATGATTTGAGAGGCTTGTCCAGCGGCACAGGCGCGCCCCGCCATTTCCTCGCCTCTGGATGCTTTGCCTTGAATTTTTTGAATGTTTCCTGAAAATATCTTTTCTTTCCGCTTCCTATTCCGATGTTCCATTTATCTTTTTTTGGAAAATACCATGCATAGCCATATTTAACGACGCTATCTTTAAGCACCACATGGCATTTGTCCATATCATAATCTATTTCGCTGCTATAAGCCTCCACGCCCACCCCACATCTCGGTTTTCTAATGCCTATATAATCTCTCACTATTGAATAAACGCCATCAGCCCCAACTATAATTTTTGGTTTTATATTTTGGGGCAGGATAACGCCATCTTTTATTTTTTCCACTCTCTCCCCCATGCGTATTTCTCCCTGTTTTTTTGCCTGTTCTGCCAGTTCCTCCTCAACAGCTTTTTTATCACTGATAGCTAAAGGCATCTCAAGGGATATGGTGCCATATTTTGTATATATATTCGTTTCCCATACCTCTCTTTCTATGCCTCTTTTGCTTCCATACATTTCATAAAAATCATAGCCAAGTGTTTTGAGTAAAATTCCCTCACCACATGGCTTTCTGAAAAATTCTGTATGTTCCTCAAAAAGGATGAAGGGTATTCCTTTTTCTGCCAGAAATTTTGCTAAACTCAAACCAGCTATGCCTCCACCAATTATGGCTACGTCGCATTTCTCCACGACAATATTTTTTCATGCATATTTAAATATGGCGTTGTAAAATTTGGACAAGGTTGCAAAAATGGGCGAAACATTTATATAGTAGAAGGACTTTACACCACAAAGTTTAAAAATTTTGGGGATGAAAATGGTGAGAAAAAAAGCTGAAGTTGAGGAGATTGAGAAATGTCCTGAATGTGGATCCACGCATCTTATTCAGGACTATGAAAGGGGCGAGTTAGTGTGTCAGGATTGCGGATTGGTTATAGACGATGCATATATTGATCAAGGACCAGAATGGAGGGCTTTTGATCCAGAGCAGAGAGAAAAGAGGGCAAGAACAGGAGCTCCACTCGACTATACGGCAGCGGATAAGGGATTAAGCACTGTAATCGGATGGAAGAATAAGGACAGTTATGGCAAGTCCATTCCAACAAGAAACAGGGCACAGCTTTACAGGCTCAGGAAATGGCAGCGCAGAATAAGGGTTGGTGGAGCATCTGAAAGAAATCTTGCATCTGCTTTGTCAGAACTGGACAGAATTTCATCCAACATGGGCCTGCCAAGGAATGTAAGAGAGGCGGCGGCAATGGTTTACAGGAGGGCTGTGGAAAAGAATCTTATCAGAGGAAGAAGCATCGAAGGTGTGACAGCAGCAGCAGTATATGCAGCCTGCCGCCAGTGTGGTGTGCCTCGCACCTTAGATGAAATAGCCGCTGCCTCAAAAGTTGATAGAAAAGAAATAGGAAGAACGTACCGCTTCCTCGCAAGAGAGCTAACATTAAAACTTATGCCAACCTCCCCGCAGGATTATGTGGAGAGATTCTGCAGCGAACTGGGGCTCAGTGAGGATACAAAAACAAAGGCTCTGGAAATACTCAGGCAGGCTGAGGAAAAGGAGCTCACATCTGGGAGGGGGCCAACAGGTGTGGCTGCAGCAGCCATTTACATCGCCTCCATATTGTGCGGCGAGAGAAGGACGCAGCGAGAGGTTGCAGATGTGGCGGGGGTTACAGAGGTTACAATAAGAAACAGATATAAAGAGCTGGCAGAAGAACTTGATCTGGATGTTGTGCTGTAATGACAAGGTGGTATGCAGAAAGGAAACGAGACCATTATTATAAGGAGGCGAAAAAGCAGGGTTATAGAGCCCGCTCCGCCTTCAAACTTTTACAGATTCAAAATAGATACAGAGTATTAAAAAAAGGCTGCATTGTCATAGATCTGGGCGCCTCGCCAGGCGGCTGGAGCCAGATTGCAGCAAAATATGCAAGCGTTGTAGTAGCCGTTGATTTGCAGCCGATGAAACCGCTGGATAAGGTAATTTTTGTTAAGGGAGACATAACGAAGGATGAAATCATTGAAAAGATTGGGGAACACATAGATGAAGCGGATGTTGTCATAAGTGATGCATCTCCAAATATTACCGGCAACTATACAATGGATCAGGCGAGGAGTGTGTGGCTGTGCGAGAATGCATTAAAAATAGCAAAACATTTCCTTAGAGATGGCGGCAATTTTGTGTGCAAAATATTTGAAGGTGAAGATTATCCAGCATTTCTTGAAAAGGTAAGGAAAAATTTCAGAATGGTTAAGGCTCATTCTCCTCAAGCAAGTAGGAAACAGAGTTCGGAAATATACATAATTGCAAAGGGGTTTAGGAGAGATTTTATAATCTGAGTTTTTTGACAGATATAAGGGTAAGGAGAATGAGCATTAGATAAATAGCCTCAAAAGACGGTGCATCTTTACTTTCTGTAACTTTTACAATAATCTGCACCGAGGCTACATCTGCTACAACGCTTGCATTTTCTCCTTTAATGATTGCCCTTGCATATATGGTATGATTCCCTTCATCGAGATATTTTGTATCTAACAAATAACTCCAATTTTTTGTTCCGTGTGCTGGAATCCATTCTCCCTTGTCTATTTTTATCTCCACCCTATCAATAATTGCTTTTCCCTCCACCTTGCCTATGACAAATGTTCTGCCGAATATTTCGCTCCCTTCACTTGGTTTTGTAATTTGGATTTTAACCCCTCTATATGAAAGATAAATATCGGGAACTATTTGATATGGTGCTGTTAAATTTAAGGTAATTACTGCTGTACCTTCCCATCCTTTATGTTCTCCGGTTCCGCTTATTAGTATCCTTATCCTATCTCCGTTAGACCATCCAACACCAGGGCTGCCTACATCAAATTCGTAATACCCAGTTTGCTCAACAATTATATTTGTGATTTTATCTCCTGTATCGAGATTTGTTACATTAACAATGGCATTTACTGCTGGAGAGCCATCTACGTAATACGCATATCCGACAATAGGATGCGGTTGTGCAGCTACTAAAGATAAAAAGAGGGGGAATAAAAAAATCAAGGGCAAAAGGGGTTTTATCCATTGCATATCCATCTACTCTCTTCTTTTACATATACAAATATTCCCATTCCCTTTCTTACAACAAAGTTTCTTTCTGGAGGAGATATCCCTGGTAAATACGATTCATACATTTCTTTGCTGTTATTCCATCTGCTTATTGTGGTACAATTACTTATGTTCTCTGCAATTTCAGAAGCAGTTGTAGGTGTATCTTTAAACCACCCTATAGTATTCCAGCCTTCTGGTAAAATTATATCAACGCTGGTTATTGGAGTGCTAGTTACATTAAAGGTAACATTTTCATTAACATAGACGAAATAACCCATTCCATTTTCTATCGGAAAATCATCTTCTATTGGAGATATTCCCGGTAAGTATGATTCAAACATTCCTTTGCTGTTATTCCATTTGCTTATTGTGGTGCATCCAGTTATATTCTCTCCTAAGCTTTTTGCAGTTAATCCTGCATTTACTGGAATGGTAATGAAATTCCAGCCCTTTGTAAGGTGAAGGGTAAAAGAGACATATCCAATTGTTATTTGTTTGCTGATGGTGTCTGTGGCTCCATCATTATCTCTTACAGTAAGAGTAACTGTATAAGTTCCATTATCTGCATATTGATGTTGTGGGTTTTGTTCATAACTTATACTTCCATCACCAAAGTCCCATGTCCAATTTACAATGGTTCCATCAACATCAGTGCTTGTATCAGTAAATTGGATGATATCATTTGTAGTTGGATATCTTGGCATAAAATCAAATTTAGCTATTGGAGCATAGTTTGGTGATGTAAGAGGTAGATAATCTCCTCCACTTATAATTCCTCCGTTGCAGTTATATGGAAGCATTGTATCGCCGAGCCCGTCTCCATCTGTATCGACGCCATTATAGTCACTCCAATAGTTTCCTCCCAAGTATGGCCCGCCAATTATGTTTGTGCCTGTTGTTTTGGAAATGTTCCAGATATTATTTCCATTGTCATAGGCATTTATTGTATTGTTGAAGTAGTTGTTATAGATTAGATTATTACTGGAAGAAGAAAGATAGATACCATACCAGTTGTTACTGATAGTGTTGTTAGTGATGGTGCAATTGGTAGAACATTGTGGCCAGATGCCAACCTCGTTGTTGCTGGCATTGGTGTTGGTGATGATGCAGTTGTTGGAATGATACAGCTCAATGCCATTGTAGTTGTTGCTGGCATTGGTGTTGGTGATGATGCAGTTGTTGGAAGAAATCAGCCTTATGCCGGCATAGTAGTTGTTGCTGGCATTGGTGTTGGTGATGATGCAGTTGTTGGAAGACTCAAGGTAGATGCCATGGTTATTGTTGCTGGTCATAACGTACTCAATACGGCAGTGCTGGGCATCATCAAGATATATCCCCACATCATCCCAGTATGACCCACTGTTTTGCGCAGTGAATCCAGATATTGTCACATAGTCAGCAGTGACTTTCAGCACGGTTCCACGGCCGCCACCATCGATGATGGTGGTGTTTCTATTTTCACCAATCAAATCAACGGTCTTGTTGACTACAACATTCTCATAATATGTTCCATTTGATATCCATATATAATCATATGGATACGCATCATCAATTGCATCCTGTATCTTGGAATAACATTTTCTTCTATCAAAATTATACACTGGATAAAAAGTAAATTGTACTTTATCGATCCATCCTCTATCCATGCCGTAACTGCCAGCTAAATTCTTCTCATATTTCCATGTGATGTTATGCCACCCAGGAGGCAAAATGAAATATTCTTTAGTCCAGTCAACTTCTCCGCTAATGCTTTTTCTTTCTATACCATCTATACAAACCGAAAGGTAGTCACCGTATTCTTCTGATGAAACTTTCCACCAAAATGTGAGTATTCCGGGACCTTTAATTTTTGTCGAGAGCCAGCTTTTTTGGTTATCTGCTATTCTACCACTTTCTACAGCGTCCCATCCATACTTATAATAGTCAAATTCTCCATACCAACTTTTATCACCACCAGTGATCCATTCTAATTCATAGTTATCTAATCCATTTTCAATTGTTGTTATAGCCCTGGTTCTAAATGTTTTATCCTCTCCCTGATAAGTTCCTTTACTATTTTGTACCACCACCCTATAATGATATACTTTATCTGGGTCTAAATCTTTTATAAGTTCGTAAATATATCCTGTCTCTTTATAGGTAACCTTCGGTGTAGAATATCTATAGTATCGATAGTTACTATGGTAGGAGGTGTCGTAAACAAACCATACTTTAGCCCCTTCTTTTTCACCTATAACATCTAAATAAGCACATAATTCGGCACTATCTACTTCTATATTTCTTGCATCTAATGTATTGATGTGAGGCAGAGATTTAGCAGTTGTAAAGGAACGTTCTTCACCATATGAAGTGCCATTATAGTTAATGGTAACAAATCTATAGTAATATGTGGTATCCGCACTGAGGTTCTCCAATTTGCAATCTATCGAAAATGAATAAGTATTGGTAGAGTCAGCAGTACCCATATCTTTTACAAAAGCATATTCGGTAATGTTTTGATGTGGTTCTGTATCATAGACAAATAACATTCTTACCTCTGTAGCTCCTCCCACATCATAAACATATCCCTTTACAGTAGCTTCATTAGATGAAAGACTGCTAACTGAACCTGTACCGCAACTAACTGGAGATGGCGTAGCTGCAATAACCACATCATCGACTGTAAAAATGCTGTGGAGAGTTCCATTTTCATTGATGGCATTCCAAGCTATTTTAACTGCTGGTTTTCCAGCAGCATATTTACTTATGTCCAAAATCACTCTGTATTCATTCCAACACCATCCGTCTCCTCCGAATGCTCCTTCTCCAACCTCATAAATTGGATCATTTAATAGATCAGCTACGATTTGCCAGCTTTGTCCTCCATCTGTAGAAATTTTAACATAATTATGTTCAGGTGAGCCTAAGCTCCAATACCAAGTTCCTGTAAATGAAAGATAAACCTCCTTATACTTACTGCAATCGATAGCAGGAGTTATCAACGATTCGTTCTGATAGGTATCCCCGCCATTTCCATCACTCCACCATACTCCAGCACACGCACCGCTATTAGAAATGGGCATATCGAATTCGCTATTGAAAAACTGTGACCAGTAATGTGTAAATGGATTAGACGCACCTCCTATAAAACCAAGACCTGTCACCTCTTGACTATCTTGATTACTTATATTCTGGGCATGAGTACATTGTCCATCAATATCCCATTTTCCATACTTTGGATCCTCTGGAACTGTGTAATAATAATCTCCTGCATCTGGATCTGAAGCCCATTCGCCTTCCATATCCTCATAAAGGAGGATTACTCCCACTCTAACCGTAAGAGGTTCTGACCATTCACTTTCTAAACCGCGTTCATCCATAGCTTTCACTCTTATTTTATATATTCCAGGATATAACCATATTTTAGCTACTGTGACATTTTCTCCTGATTTGAATGGACCAATCCATGAAGTAACTTGATTGTCACCAAAATCGAATTTATAGTATATATTATCTCCGTCTGGATCTATAGAATGAGTGGTATACTCAAACACCAATTTTAGATGGTCTGCCTCTATACGTGTTTTTCCTACAGGTTTAGCAGGTTTTTCTGGAGATCTACCTTTTATTATCTTTACATCATCTATATACCATTGTGATTTGCCTCCCATGTATCTAAAAGCAATATACACATCCTCTCCTGCATAGGCGGAGAGATCAACACTTCTAAGAGTCCAATCTCCTGCTAGGCTCCTAAATTCGCCAATCTTGGTATAATCTCCTTTAGATGGATCCCGTAAACCAGTTGATATCCAAATAGAGTGCCCATAGTAGCTTCCCATTCGATGATTTCTTTCAACAAATTGAAGAGTAGCACCACTTGCCGGGATGTGTATTTGAGGTGAAACTAACCAATCTTCTGTGCCATTTGCTGAATCGTGAAATGCACAGTATCCATCCACAGGTTTTCTCCCCATAGAATTGTTATTGAAATTAGTCCAAGTTACAGGAACAAAAGCCCCTTCTCTATATATAAACCAACCATCAGGTGGAAATTTTTCGCTTCTAAAATCTTCTTCAAAAATAACTCCTCCAACATATACTCGTTTTGTAACGGTGTCTTCATTTCCCTGGTCATCCGTAACTTTAAGAGTTACATAATATGTGCCTGGAGAAGAAAATGTATGATATATAGCTG
>JAGHBD010000080.1 GCA_021161135.1 Thermoplasmata archaeon | reverse complement strand
CAATCATCAAAAAACTTTTCATACCACCCTATACCCTTCCTATAATTTTCTTCATCATCAAAAAAATGTATTTCCTTACCCACCATGTATATATCGGGGTGTTGAGCAAGATAAATACGTAAAGCAGTTGTTCCAGATTTCATCGCTCCCGGTATTATAAAATTTGGTAGCATTTTATCAACCTCTCATTCTTCTCATCGCCTTCCTTATTTTTTCTTTCTGGAGCCATGTCATCCTCCTTTTCCTTTCTTCTTCCAGCATTTCTACATGATTATTTATTATTTTCTCAAACTCCCTGCATTTTTCCTTATGTTCTTCTCTCTCGTAAAGATTTTGCTGCTCTTTAGGATCATCTCTTAGATTATATAACTCCTTTTTATCTCCAGATATTATCAATTTCCATTCACTATCTCTATAGGCGGTTATTCTCTCGCCCTTCCACGCTTCTGCTATTATATACTCTTCTGTCACCTCAAAAACATTTTTTCCTTGCATCCATTCGTTTCGTTGCAAGCCAAGAAAATGAAAAATTGTGGGAACTATGTTGAGGAGGGATACGGGCTTCTCCATCCTGCTGCTCTCCACATCTTTACCATAAAAAATTAGAGGAATGTGAAGTAACTCATCGTATAATTTTTCCTCGTGCCCCAATCCTCCATGCTCCCTGAACTCTTCTCCATGGTCCGCTGTTATGACAAAAAGAGTTTCTGGAAAATTCTTCTCTATCTTTCTTATAAGGCTCTGGAGTACCCAATCAGTGTATCTTATGCAACCATCATATAAATTGATGTAATCTGGTACTTCCTCGTCCCTTATTTTTTCCCTCATTTCCACGTCATCTATTTTCTTTCCCATCCATATTTTCCTTATGTGACTATATTTTCTTAAGCCAAGTTCCTCCAGAAATCTGTTAGGTGGAACATAGGGCATATGAACATCCATGTAATGCAGCCACAAAAAGAAAGGCTCATTAGCATTTTCAAGCCATTTGATGGCTTCTTCATTTATTCTTTCTCCATCTTCATGGGGCAGTTTATGCATGAAAACCGCTTTTATACCCTTCGCTGCCTCATGCAAAATCTTGCTTATTTTACTTCTCTCTATTTCATCTTCCACCTGCCCTAATAAGAAATCATTGAAGTAATCGAAGCCTCTATCATAGCCATAAAATTTAGATATATAGGGGTTAGAGTGGATGGCAGCTGTTGAGTATCCATGCTCTTTAAGCAACTCTGCCATACTTTTTCTTCCCTCATGAAATCTACCAGCTTTTGCTTCATCGAGAAATAGCAAGGGATAGGTTGATGTTAGAAACGACGGCACCGAATGGCGGGTGTTTGGACCATTGGCAAAAGCATTCTCAAAAAATAAACTTCTTTCTGCTATTGAATCAATAAAAGGAGTTGTTTTTCTATGGTAGCCATAGCAACCCATATGGTCTGCTCGAAGACAGTCAACGGTTATCAATACAACATTTTTCATATACTTTCCATTATTTTTTCTATAACATCTACATTTTTTGCTCCTATTATGTGACTGTTAAATGGCATTCTCTGATTTTTTATGGATTCAATGAAATTTATTGCTTCCTCTCTTATTGTATTGTTTGCCTCTATTTCTATATCAAATTGCTTTTCATTTCCTTCAAATATATGCATTTTTTGTTTCACGCATTCTATTTTAGCCATTCTATCTGAGCCAATTATTTCCATCAGTCTTTTCCTTTCCGGCGTTAGCCAGCTCAGCTCAATAGTTGCAACAAAATCCTTATAATCTAAATTAATGAGGGCAAGCTCACTGAGCTCTTCTCTTCTGTACTGTCTAGCCATAACCTGCCAATTAGAGGGCCATTTTCCTGTCAAGAAATGTATTATGTCGAGAGGATGAGGCAACAGATCCCAAATTATATCAACTCCTTTTATCGGCTGCATGAGTGTAGTCCATTTTAGAGTTAAATAATGAATATCTCCAAAATATTTATCTTCTACAAGTTCCCTAGCTTTTCTTATAACATTCGCGAATCTGAAGATGTGACCAACCTGTAAAATCAACCCATTATGAGCTGAAAGTTCTACAAGTTCATATGCTTTGGAGGAATCTGTCGTCATAGGTTTTTCCAGCAAAACATGTTTTCCATCATTCAACGCTTCTTTAGCAACTTCATAATGAAATGCATTATTCGTGCATATGTGGACAGCATCTATAGCATCGTCTTTCAGAAATTCTTTATAATCGGTGCTTAATTTGATGATATTCTCGTTGTCTCTAAAAGTATTTAGCACTTCTTCTCTTACATCACAAACCCCCACACCATCAATCTTTCCTTCTTTTGCTAAATCAAGATATTCTCTCACTACCTTACTCCCCCAATACCCCACTCCAATAATACCTATATTCATCTCACTCACCATAAAATTTTCTTATTTCATCACATACCATCTTCAGTTCCTCATCACTCAATGTAGGATACATTGGTAGCGAAAGGCAAGTTTTTGCATGGTGCTCAGAATTTGGATAATTTTTCTCTGCGTATTCCCTATATGGCTTCAACTCATGAATTGCCACTGGATAATGAATCCCGCAGAATATTTCTTTGCTCCTCAAATATTCTCTTAACCCATCCCTATCTTCAGCCTCAATAACAAATAGGTGATATACATGCCTCTCATCAATTATTGGCAGTTTTATTTTATCAATTCCTCCAAGAAGCTCATGATACATTTTGGCAAGTTCCTTTCTTCTTTTATTCCACTCATCCAATCTTTTCAGTTGAACCCTTCCAAAAGCAGCATTCATTGTGTTCATTCTGGCATTATAGCCAATATACTCCGCAAAATTGCTTCCACCATGTTCCCTGAGTAACTTTGCCATTTCTGCCACCTTCTTATCATTTGTTGTAATCATTCCTCCATTGCCTCCTACTGTCATGTTTTTGGTTGAATAAAAGGAGAAGCATCCTATATCTCCAATAGAACCAACCTTTTTGTTATCATAAATTGCTCCGTGAGCTTGAGCACAATCCTCTATGACATAAAGTCCTTTTTCTTCGGCAATATCCATTATTTCTTTCATCTCACATGGCAATCCATATAAATGAACTGGCATAATTGCTTCTACATCCTTATCTATGGCTTTTTCAATTTCTTTTGGGTCAATATTCCATGTATCTGCATCAATATCAGCAAATTTTGGTTTTGCTCCAGCAAGAACTATGCTTTCAATTGTTGCCACAAAAGTCATTGGAGGAGCTATGACCTTTCCCTTTATCCCCAAACATCTCAAGGCGATTACAAGCGCATCTGTTCCTGAACTCACCGCTACCGCATAATCCACGCCGATATATTCTGCAAACTCTTCTTCAAATTTTTCCACACTTTTTCCTCCAACAAAAAACTCTTCCCTTAACACTCTCAATACTTCTTTTTCCATTTCTTCATCAACAACAGGCATGGAAGTTGGTATCACCATTCTACTCCCTCCTTTATTATCCTAGCAGGGTTTCCCACCACAACGGCTCTATCTGGAACATCTTTCGTTACCACAGCCCCGGCACCAACAACTGCAAATTCTCCTATCGTTACCCCACACATTATGGTTGCACCAGCTCCAATAGATGCCCCTCTTTTTACCAAAGTTTTAACCAGCTGCCAGTCCTCTTCCCCTTTCAGGCTATCGTCTGGATTTATGGCACGGGGATACTTATCATTCGTAAATGTCACACCGGGCCCAATAAAAACACCATCCTCTATTGTCACTCCTGTAGGTATAAATGTAAAAGGTCTTATCTTACAGTTATTCCCTATTTTAACACCCTCTTCAATATACACGAACCCCCCTATTTTACAATTATCACCTATTTCACATTTATATAAATTAACAGGCTCTCTTATTATGGTATTTTTTCCTATTTTACAATCCTTGATTATATTCATTGGCTGGATATTTTCACAGAGTATAAAAATATTTGGGCAAGGTAACAAAAAAGTTTTATTTCCTCTTTCCTTTTACTCCAGAATGTTAATAAGTATTGTCGTTACAGCGAAAAACGAAGAGAAGAGTATCGGAAAACTATTGGATAGCTTAGTTATCCAAGAACAACCTATAGAAGTTGTTGTTGTGGATGCTGAAAGTAATGATGCAACAAGAGAAATAGTAAAAAAATATTCTGAGAAATACCCTTTTGTACATCTATATGTAAAGGGAGGAAAAATAGGTGAAAGTCTTAACTATGGAATAGAAAAAGCGAAGGGAGAGGCTATAGCCTTTATAGGGGCAGATGATGAAGCAGACAGAGAATGGATAAGAAATGTGAGAAAGGCATTAAAAGAAGGACATGATATAGTAATAGGAAGATGTATAGAGGTGGGAGAAAACAGATTTAAGTTGGATAGGGTCAAATTGTATTATAAAGGATTTGATATTTCGGTACCAGGAGCTAATACAACATATAGAAAGGAAATTCTTAAAAAAATAGGTGGCTTTGATCCGAGATTTGTGGCTGCGGAAGATATAGACCTCAATTTAAGGGCTATCGAAGCCGGCTACAAACTCCATTATGAGGAAAATGCCATTGTGTATAGATATGCAAGAGACAACGCCATAGCATTTTTAAAACAAGCTTATAGAAATGGTTATGGGAGAAAACAGCTTACGCTGAAACATGGAAAATTATGGAAACAATATTCATTTAAACAGATGTTTTCTACTCATTTAACATTTTGGGGCATACTCCGCCTCTCCTTCGGCTTGCTTGGTTATCTTACATGTAAGATAACGGGAGGAGGAATGACTTAATACCGCTTTACGTTTTT
The DNA here is from genome assembly GCA_021161135.1 of Thermoplasmata archaeon. Taxonomy (GTDB): domain Archaea; phylum Thermoplasmatota; class E2; order UBA202; family JdFR-43; genus JdFR-43. The sequence goes on along the minus strand of JAGHBD010000080.1, from coordinate 584 downwards.
TATTCAGTTATGTTTATAAGAATAAACACATTCAAGAAATAATGGATGTTGATAGAGCAAAAAGATACATTGATAAAATGGATTTGATAAACGAAAGAATAAATGATATAAGGGAATGGTTATCTGGTGTTTCAATAAAAGAATTTATGGAAGATAAAAAATTAAGACTTGCAAGCTATAAAGCTTTTCAGGAAATTGTTGAATCATCCATGGATATCGTGGCAATGATTATAAGAGATTTGAGTTTAATAGTGAAGGACGACTATACAAATTTATCCATATTAAAGGAAAGGAAAATATTATCGAAGCATGTTACCGATGCTCTTAAAGAAGGAAATGGTCTGAGAAATAGATTGATCCATAGATATAACAATTTAAAAGAGGATATAGTTTTTACTTCCATGAAGGATTTGCTGAAATATTTTGAGGAATTTGTTAATGAGGTTGAAAAATGGTTAAAGAAAAACATATGAGAGAGATTGAGAAAGATTTTCATTTTTTAAGGGATAAAATTTTAGCTCTCCTTATTTTTGGCTCAAGAGTAAAGAAGGAAGAGCATGAAAAAGTGATTACGATATATGCAT
>JAGHBD010000035.1 GCA_021161135.1 Thermoplasmata archaeon | reverse complement strand
TAGAAATTTCTACAAAAATTTGGAGGTGTTAAGTTGATGGTCTCTTCATACTCATACAAAAACAATATAAGCCTCGTTTTTTATCTCATATATGAAAAAATTGCTGATTGGCATTATTGCTATGGTGCTTGTAATGATACCCTCAAGCCCTTTAATATATGGGCTTGACGACGATTTAGATCCGCTCGTTGATCTCTCAATCAATGTTGTTATAAAAAGGGTAAGGAGTATAGATGTTGATCTCACAGAACAACCATCTTTTGTGGTGAAAATTACAGTCAACGGAGAGGCATGGGAAAGCGAGGCATCTACAGGCTACGATATCATAAATTTTGGGGAGCACTCTTTTGATATTCCAGACAATGAAGAAAATATTGCCATCACCATAGAAGTTATCAAAAATGGTGTGGAGGCAGATGTGAGCAAAAACGGCAAGGCTCTGCATATAACATATGACGTGAAGAGAGGTGACTGGTATGGCGATGATTGGCGAGGTGACGAAAGCGGCTATGGCCATGCTGGGGGGCATGAAGATGGAAATTGCAGCGAAAACGATTGTGAGATATGGTTTGATATTATTCAAAATGATTATGATGGCGACGGCTTAACCTACTGGGAGGAAACAAACATATATGGAACGGATCCAAGGGAAAATGATGCAGGCATTGATTATGATAACGATGGTGTGCCAATAGAGTGGGAGGACAAATGGGGCTATGATCCTTTCAAGGCAGAAGAGCATTCAAAACTTGATGTAGATGCTGACGGACTGCAAAATGTTGAGGAATATATGATGGCTCAGTGGTTTGCTGATCCCTTCAGACAGGACATTTATATAGAGAATGATTACATGGAAGAGCATAATGGCATAACACCAGTAATGCCCGAAGAATCTTTACAGCTTCAGTACTCAGCTTTTACAAAGCATAATATAATGCTCCTCGTGGATGATGGATTAATGGGTGGAAGCGAAACAATCCCATATGAAGATTTAACATGGAGTAAGCTTGGAGATATATATGATAAATACTTCCTTCATAATCATGAAGATAATCCAAGAAGGGGAATATTTCACTATGCAATCATAATCCATGATTTTAGAGATTTTGGCAGGGGTGTTGCCGGCTTTAACTTTAGAAGAGATGCATTTGCTGTATGTAGCGCATATATTCAGAAATGGCGACCTTGGCATGACGCCATGATTATAGCACATGGCGGCGCATACATGCATGAACTTGGTCATCAGCTTGGTTTGCCCCATTTGCGAGTATTTCCATGGCAACTGCTTTACTGGCTATCATGGAATTACAAGAGTTGTATGAACTACAGATATACATTCAAAATAGTTGATTATTCAGATGGGAGCCATGGCTTCATGGATAGAGATGAATGGGGTAATTTAGATTTGCAAAGATTTGAGAGATGAAGAAAACCAGCATAATATGGAAGATTTACGAGCGATACCTTCCATTTGTGGTTATAATAGGAAACTTGGAGATTTGTTGAATATTTAAAAAAACCACAACTAAAAGAAGAAATTAGCATCTTGCCTCAAGTGATATATATTTTAGTAGCTTCTATGTTGCTTGCATTTATATTTAACCATTTTAAAAAACAGCAAAGAAAAGATATTCTTTGGCCTTTTAGCGCAGCTTTAATGGTGTTTTTATTTGTTGAAACTTTTGTGCTAACTAACAGCAAAGGATATTCCATAGATAAACAAACAGCTTATTGGTTTTTTAGTGCCATCTTACAAGCCTTTGCGGCAATGTTGGGTATTATTGGTGCTTTTATGGCAATCAGAATAACAGATGATAGAAAAAGTCATTTACTTATGAATTTTATCCATCTCTTATCCTGATAAGTATTGTACTCATTATTTCTATAGCTTGTTTATCATTAGTACCTGTTTTATATCCATCTTTTCTTTTAACAATGATAATTTTTACCCTTGTCTTAGCAATTTGTGGGGTTGTTTATCTCCTTATCTCTCTTCACAAACTTTTTAAGAATTTTTAAAAGCCATCTCCATTTTCATCATCATGAACAACATTCTTATCACGGGCAAACCAGGAGTAGGTAAAACAACGCTCATAAGAAAATTAATAGAAGAACTTAATTTGGATGCAGGTGGATTTTATACACAGGAAATGAGGATAGGAGGAAGAAGAGTTGGATTTAAAATTATAACTTTGGATGGAGAAGAGAGTATATTGGCTCATGTAGATATAAAAAGTCCTTATAGAGTGTCAAAATATGGAGTAAATTTGGACGGACTGGAAAAAGTGGGTGTGGAATCAATCTGGAGAGCTTTGGAGGAGAATGACATTATTGTTATAGATGAAATAGGTAAAATGGAGCTCTTTTCTCCTCGTTTCAAAGAAGCCGTAAATTCTGCTTTAAATAGTGATAAAATTATGCTTGCAACTATTTTACTTGCTCCAAATCCATATACAGACAAGATAAAAAGGCGGCAAGATGTAAAATTATTTTATTTAACTCAGGAAAATAGAGGAAAAGTAAAGAAAGAGATTAAAGATATTCTTCAACAACTGCTTTAATCTTTGCCAGCTTTTCATCCATTTCCTTTACCATTTTCTTCATGCTTTCCTCCATCTCTTTTTTGAAACTCTCATCCTCAATGTATTTCAGATTTATTTTCACATTTAGCAAAGCTGAATTAAAGCCAGCATAAGCCATATATCCTGCCACTCCTGCATCTGTTATGGAATTTTTATTTCCATCTCTTGCAATTATAAGCAAATCATCCATAATTGATAGACAATTTGAAGCAGTTTCATAAGGCACTTTGGCAGCCTTTTTCAAAGCTTTCTGCTCGTCTCCCCCTTCTTTATATGCTTTCATCACTTCATCAAATGCTTTTGCATCCTCTTCAACAAGCTTCAGAAACTCCTGTCTTCTTTGTTTCATTTTCTTAGCCAGCTCTTTCATTTCTTCTTCAACGCCTGCATATTTTTTCTTTCCTATAGTAAGATTGCAAACCATTTCCGCCAAACTGCATGCCATTGCCCCCGCCAGTGCGGCGATGCTTCCCCCTCCTGGTGTAGGTGTTTTTTCAGCTACTCTCTCCAGAAATTCTTTTACGCTTTTTTCCATCATAGGAATTCCTCCAAAAGACGCTTCTCTATAATTTGGCTTGTATCAAACTCATCAAGCTGGAGATAAAAGGAAGCAACATCAACGATAGCATCTAATGGAACCATGCCTATGATTTCTGAGGATAAAACGTGGGTGCCATATCTTTCTGCCTCCCTCTTTATTGTTTCAAAAACTCTAAACAAAGGCGTTTTCTTGTAGTTCGTCATATTCATCGATACCTGCACAATGCCCTTCTCTTTAATTTCAAAGCCCATTGCTTTCACATATCTGTAGCCTCCGCTACTATGACGAACAGCCTTAGCTATCTTCTTTGCAATTTCTATGTCATCTGTTGCCAAATTAACATTGAATGCTATGAGAAATTCTCTTGCCCCAACAGCAGTGGCGCCAGCAGTAGGATGAATTTTATTTGGTCCATAGTCAGGCGTTTTTTCTGGATTTTTTCCTATTTCTTCCTTTAGTCCTTCAAACTCCCCTCGCCTTACATCAGCAAGATTTTTTCTGCTTGGCTTTGTAGCAGCTTCTTCATACAAAAAGCAGGGCACTCCCGCCTTTTCAGAAAATTCTTTTGCAAATTCATGAGCAAGTTTTATGCAATCCTCCATTGTTGTATTAAGCAAAGGCACAAATGGAACAACGTCCATTGCCCCCATTCTTGGATGCTCTCCCTTATGCTTATTCATATCAATTAGCTCAACTGCCTTCAATGACATATCCAAAACAGCCTTCTTTACTTCTTCTGGCTCTCCAATTATAGTTACATCCGTCCTGTTATGATCTGCATCAGAGTGCACATTCAAAATTTTTACCTTGTATTTTCTTGCCTCATTTACAATTGCATCTATAACATCCTTTCTTCGACCCTCACTAAAATTAGGAACACATTCTACAAGCTTAATCATAAGGCGAAATGAAAATGGCATTTTAAAGTTTTATGGACAAGCCTATAACAAGAATGAATAAATTTTTAAACGCTAATTCCATATTTTTCTATGGTAAAAGAGTTTGTGCTGCCTGAATTTTCACTAAAACATGAGAAGAAAAAGGAGATGGAGAAAGAGTATTTTGAAGGTTATGAGGAGTTTTTAAAGGAGAAAAGATGGGAAAAAAGAGCAAAGGAAAGTATAGAAGAAATAGAAAGAGCAATAGATGAAGGGCTGGAAAGAAAGACAGAAAAGAAGGAGGAAAAAACAGAGGAGGAAGTAAAGAAAGAAATAATTTATTCAAGCAAGCGAGGATATATACTAAAACTCACATATAAGGAGGGAGATGAAACAAAGGTCTCATATTATCTCATAACAAAAATTGAGGATATTGAAGAAGCTCTCGATAGAATATCATCTTACAAGCCACTGATAGAGGAGGGAGAGGAAAAGAAACTTTTTGGCACATAGCTACTCCTCAATCTCGTCAATTTTGACAAGCCGTCTTGCCTTCGGAACCAAATTTTCTACATATCCTTCTCTCAATATTCCCACACCAATAATATCATTGCCATATCTAACCAATACAAAATTATTCACCTCTGTCTCTATGAGCTTTTCAGCTTTTACATCATATCCCTGCACAAATTTTATTGCCTCCTCTTCTCCAAGCACAACAATGTTTTTCTTGGCATTTTTCCCTACCATCATCGCCCCTTCAATGCTTAACTTTATTTTCTGATTCCTCTTCAGCTTTCCAAAATAGATGCCAATCCTGTGACATCTTTTGATGATGTTGAAAAGTTTAAAATCAGTATCCTTTGAAACAATCCATATTTTTTCTTCACCTGTCATGAAAACTTTATAATTATGCAGCCCAGCCTTGCATCCATAATTTTTCTCTATTATTCCTTCAATCTCATCTATTTCCTTGCTGTTCAGCACTTTCTTAATTTGCATATGAAGAATCCCTCCGTTAAATTATCTTGGGGCCATATCCTTATAACTTTATCATACCATTCGAATTTTTTGCCATTCCACTCTTTCAAACCATACCTTGTTTTAATCCCCTCAAGCTCTATCTTTTCCACCTCCAGCCCGCATTTTTCAATAGCATAATCAATAACTTCTTCATTTTCCTCTGGCTCAACTGAACATGTGGAATAAACGAGGATACCATCTTTTTCTAGGCATGCAGCGGCTGCCCTTATTAATGCCTTCTGCATCCTCGCCATCTTTTTTACGCGCCAGTATTTCCACTTATCAATCATTTTCTTATTTTTGATTATCTTACCACTTGCCGTGCAGGGAGCATCGAGCAATATCTTGCTAGATTTCAATCCAACTTTGTCTAAATATCTGCCATCATAATTTGTTATTATACAGTTTGCAGCTCCTGCCTTCTGAATATTGTGGGTAAGAGCTCTTATCCTTGATATGCTTACATCATTAGCGATTATTGTGCCGCGATTTCCCATCATCATGGCAAGCTGGGTTGTTTTGCTTCCTGGCGCCGCACACATGTCAATGACAAAATCTTCCTCGCCAACATCCATTGCAAGAGGAGGGAGCATGCTTGCTGCTTCTTGAATATGATAGTAGCCAAGATAATACTCTATGCTTTTTGCAATATTTTCGCCTTTTATGAATAGACCGTTTTCATACCATGGCATCTCCTTTATTTCATATCTTTCCTGCAATCTTTTTAGCAGCGCATCCTTAGATATTTTCAGTGTATTTACTCTTATACTCTTCCATTCCTGCTCTGCAGTAAAAAAGGCATTCGCATCTGATATCATTCTTGCTATCCTTTCCCTGAACACAATTGAAAAAAGGCTGTGTTATAAAGTTTTATCCATAAAAGAGAAAAGGAGGGGAAAGAGATGGAGGCAGGGGGAGGGGAAATGAAAAAAAGAGGGAGACATTATCTCCCTCCCCTCTCATACATTTTATGGTAGTTTATAAATGATGTGAGGCAATCATCGAACCATATAGTTCATTCTTCGAAATGAGTCTCTTCAAAGCAGATAAGACAATAAAAATTAATATTTATTTTCCATATAGCAGTATGAAAAAATTTGCTGCCATAGCAACGCTATTTATGCTTTTCCCTGTTGCAGGTGCTGGCTTCGTATCAACGAGTATAGATATAGAGGCAAATAGCCCCCCTCCTATTGGATTAGATGAAAGTGAAACCATAATCGCTAATGTAACATTAAACTGGGGCTTCGGTTCATTTCTTCCATTACCCGTAGAAGTATATATTGAGGCAAAAAATGTGCCAGAATGGCTTTCCGTGTATATATCTCCAAGCAAATTTACAGTCACGCCAGATAAAATAACGGGAGGGAGCAAGGGAGAAAATGTGAAGATAACTTTTCGGGCAAATAAAGAGG
>JAGHBD010000097.1 GCA_021161135.1 Thermoplasmata archaeon | reverse complement strand
TAAATCCTGCTTCGTAAGTAAAGGAAGCTCATTAATATTTTCGAGAGATATTTTATCCAAATCTATTCCTTTATATTTTTCCCTGTACATTGGAGTTTTTGATGCAAGTTTTAAAACATGCCTAAAATTCTTCTCCCTATATCTTTCCAACTTTTTTTCATCATATTTGCGAAGTCGCTCTATATCAGTGAGATAATATTTTGCTACCTTTGCAAGCACTAACGGGTTGAGGAAAGGATTCATTAAATGGATGAATGAAATGACTTTTTATATTTTTTGCCCATGCTTCATTAAATTTCAGCGATGCTTACTTTATGGCTAAACTAAAAAACTCTCTCCACTTCAAGTGAGAAATCCTTGCTTTTTACAGAATGCGTGAGCCATCCAAGAGAAATACGGTCTGCAAATGTATAATTCACTATGTTTTCGGGCGTTATTCCTCCAGAAACCTCTATTTTTACCTGCGGATTTATCTCTCTTGCCTTGCTTGCGGCTATTTTTGCCTTTGCGGGCGACATGTTATCGAGCATTATAACATCCGCTCCCTCTTCAGCTGCTATGACCGCATCTTCTATACTTTCCACCTCTATTTCTACTTCCATTCCAAGTTTTTTTGCCTTTCTTATTGCCTCCCTTATAGGCAGGCATGCAAGGTGATTGTCTTTAATTAGCACCCCGTCATACAGTCCCATGCGATGTGGGTAGCCTCCTCCAATGGCAACCGCCTTTTTTTCATATTTTCTAAAGCCTGGCGTCGTCTTTCGAGTTGCAGCTATCCACACATTTGGATTCTTTTTCCTGCACATCTTAGTCAATTCATGAGTAAGTGTGGCTATCCCGCTCATCTTACATATAAAATTCAGGGCAAGCCTTTCTCCTGCAAGAATACTTTTCAATTTCCCCTCCACCTCTATTATTTTTTCCCCTGCTTTGGCTTCCTCTCCATCCCTTTTTAAAATGGTAACGCTACATCCAAGGCGTGTGAAAACTTCCTTCGCCTCTTCCACTCCAGCAAGTATGCAGCTTTCATTTGCCTTTATATATGCCTTCCCCTTCTCATCTTTAAGGAGGGCTTCAGAGGTAATATCTCCTTTTTCATCCAAATCCTCTTCGAGGAATCTATCGATATCATCCATCAGTGCTTAATCAGAGGGTGTATTTATAAATTTATGAAGCTGCTCGCAATCAATTTATATTCATGCCACATAATATCTCATGAAACTCGGCATGATAGGATGCGGCGCAATCGGCAGCGACGTGGCAAAAGCCGCAAATGATATGGAAGAGATAGAGGAAATCTATGTTTATGACATAGATGAGGAAAAGGGAAAAAAGCTTGCCCAACAGCTCAAAAAAATTCATTTCAAAAAAGTCGAGGATTTTCTCTCAGTTGTCGATATTGTATTTGAGGCAGCATCGCAGCAGGCAGTTTATGAATATGCTGAGAAAATTATAGAGGCAGGCAAGGATTTGATAATAATGTCCATTGGAGCTCTTTTCAATGATGAGTTTAGGGAAAAGCTTGTCCAGAAGGCAAAAGAAAGGAAATGTAAAATTTATTTGCCTTCTGGAGCAGTTGCTGGCTTAGACGGCATAAAAGCAGCAAGTATAGGAGGGCTTGATGAAGTAACGCTTGTTACAACTAAGGCGCCGGAAGCTTTTGGTGAGCATTTTGATAAAAGAACTGTACTTTTCGATGGAAATGCAAGGGAAGCAATAAAGTTATTTCCAAAAAACATAAATGTTGCAGCATGTTTATCTCTTGCTGGAATAGGTTTCGATAAAACAAAGGTTAAGGTTGTTGCTGACCCTGTGATAAAATTCAACAGCCACAAAATACTTGCACACGGAAAATTTGGCAGGCTACGTGCTGAGGTGGAAAATCTTCCCAATCCAAAAAATCCAAGCACAAGCTATTTAGCCTCTCTCTCCGCCATAGCTGTGCTCAAAAAAATAGTTAATCCTTTGCAGATAGGGATATAAATGAAAAAGGTGGTATATACTCTGATTGCAGCCGTCCTTCTCTCCGCTGGGGCATATATTGCATACCATCAAGTGGAATCGCTCAATATTGCCAGATGCTTAGGATGCCTTGCAATGGAGCCAAAAGTGGAAGAATTCGTTAATTTTTGGGTAGAATATCCAGATGAGTATAAGCAGAATGGTGTGCCTCCACATCCTCAATGGATCGTGGATGAGGCAAAAGAAAAGGTTGTTATGCTGTTTTTCTGGTTTGAAGGATGCGAGGCGTGCAAAAGGCAATGGGAAAATATGGAAAAGGCGGGGATGGTGGAGGGAAGCGAGGCAAACGGAAGCTTTACGGACAATTTCAGTTACGCAAAGCTGATAACCATAGACATAGTAAATAGCAAGGATAAGGATGTGTTGAAAATATATCATCCAAAGGAGATACTGGAAGCGCCTACAACTGTAATACTCTTTGAAAAAAATGGCACCATATACTGGTATGCTTTTTCTGGAGAGGCAAATGGAAAAGGAGGGAGACCTGATATTAATGGATTGATAAATATTCTTGAAAAGGCGAAGGAGGAAAAATATGGTGGTGTGTAATTTAAACTGTCCATCCTGCCCCCTGGCATATATATGCATTCCTCTTGCAATAGG
>JAGHBD010000085.1 GCA_021161135.1 Thermoplasmata archaeon | reverse complement strand
TGATATTTATGACAAATTAAATAATTTTATATATAAATTTCGTAAAGTTTATAAATTCGTTTTTCTTTTTTCATCACATTTTTACTACATCTTATTCATAACAAGATATCTCTGTTATTCTGGTGTCACCAAATATTGCTAAGCCATGAATAAATATTTATAATCAAACAAATTTGTAAAACATGGAAAAGTTAATCGAAAAAGGAAATGCAACAATAATCTTAGAATGGTTTAAAAAGCATATGGATAAAGATTATGCCAAAACAGTAGATAAAATCGTAGAGAAAAATAGAAATAATTTGTCATTAAGGTGATTACTTGGTAGGAGTGGATACAACTTTTCTTATAGATTTATTTAGAGGAGATAGAAAGGCATTGCTTTTGATGGAAAAATTAGGCAGAGAAAAGGAGCATATTTCTACAACTGTTATTAATATAGCCGAATTATACAGAGGGGCATATTTACATAAGGACACAGAAAAGAAGTTAAGGGAGATCGAAGAATTGGAAAATCTATTAATTATCCTTGACATGAGAAGAGAAAGTGCAAAAATTTATGGCAAACTTTACTCATTTCTAAAAGAAAAGGGAAAATAGCAAAAGACAGAGACATTTTAATTGCTGCTATCTTTCTTATTGATTTTATTTACCATTTGGCAAAGATGTATTGAAATTCAGATATAACGAATAAATACAAATTTAAATTCGGTAACATTTACCCTTTATGAAATTTGATTTGAAATGCAGCATATCACTGAGCAGAGATGGCAGCGATGCAAAGAAAAGCGTAGAGGAATTCTTTAAAAATTTTGGAGAGGGAGACATAAAATGGAAAATAGGGGGAGAGAGTCTTTTCCTTCATATCATTTCTCATGATAAAAGAAGTCATCAAATTGTCCTGCAACTCTATAAAAGACTGGCACCAATTTTTGGCAGACACAAAATAGGTATGCGTGGAATACATATAGATGAATATGAAATAGAATTTGAAATTGAAAAAAATCCTCTCCATGAGATATCCATACCCTTCGCAACTCTAGAATTTCACAATGGCATTGCGAGGATGATTATAAAAGATAAAGGCGAGGAGTTTCTCAGAGAGGGTTATATAGACAGAATGATAAGGCTTGTTAGGGAGAAAATAGAGAAGCAATACTATGAAGGAAAAAAGGAATACTGGCAGCTTTTGTGGCAGAGCGAGGAAAAGGAGCATGCATGGGATAGAGATCCATCTGAGGAAATGCAACGGAGAGGATGGATAAAACTGATGGGTAAGGGCAAGTGGTTCTACTTTCCGCCCGCCGCCGCCATCATGAGGGCGATGGAAAGAATTGCGATAGAGGAGGTTATTCGACCGCTGGGCTTTAAAGAAGTTATTGAGCCAATGCATGTCTCATTTGAAACATGGATAAAAACTGGGCATCTTGAGGGTATGCCGGGCGAGATATATTACATATGTGAGCCGAAGAGCAGGGAGGCGGAGGAATGGGAGAGATTCGTTGATTTGCTTAAAATAACTCGAAGAGTGGATGAAGAGGAATTGATGAAAAATTTGAAGGTGCCCAAAGAAGGGGTATGCTATGCTCAATGCCCAAATATATATGCAGCTCTTGCTGGCAGAACACTTGCGGAAGATGATTTGCCCCTCCTTCTTTTCGAACGCTCAACGCCATCTGATAGATATGAGGCGGGAGGAAAGCATGGAATAGAGAGAGTGGATGAATTTCACAGGATTGAAATCGTTTATATAGGCACCAAAGAGCAACTTTTGCAACTGCGGGAAAAACTCATTGAAAGATACGGGCATGTATTCGACAACATACTCGAACTGGAGTGGCGAATGGCGAAAGTCACACCCTTCTACCTCCAGCAGGCGGGAATAGCAGGCGGCGAAGAGGAGGAAGCGAAGGGCACAATAGATTTTGAGGCATATCTGCCTTATAGAGGCGATAGAAGTAAGGAATGGCTCGAAATACAGAATATATCAATAGTTGGCGAGAAGTATGTGAAAGCATTTAATATAAAAACTCAGAAAAGCCAGTTGTGGAGTGGCTGCTCTGGAATAGGACTGGAGAGATGGATGGTTGCATTCCTGGCACAAAAAGGAATGGAGCCAGATAAATGGCCGGAGGGCTTCAGAAAATATGTTGGAGAATTGCCGGAGATGCCAAAATTCCTCTAATTAAAATTGATTTTAATTTTATTAAAATCCTGCTTAAAAAAAGGGTTTTATTGAAAGCCACATACAATCGTATGGAAAAAATTTATGAGGCAAGAGATAAAATAAACAATCTCCTTGCATCTTACATTCCATCATCAATATCAAATCCTGTTGAGGAAGCCCTTTATAAAGTTAAAAGCCTTTTTTCTCTTCCAAAAAAGGAAGCAGATGAATACAGGTTTAAAGCGGTTAAATATGCCTTTAAGCACCATTATGAGAACAATAAATTTTACAGAGAAATGTGTAAGGAAAGAAATATTACGCCAGATGACATAAAAGGCATAGAAGATTTCAAAAAAATTCCTCTCCTCCCGCATACTTTCTTTAAAGACTATCCTTCTGGCAGAGAATTTGCAATATGGCTGGCAAATTTGATGAGTACAGAGGTGCCGAAAATAGTTATAAAGGGAAAAAATCCTTCTTTTGATGATGTTATAGATGCTTTTCAGGAAGCTGGCATAACAGTGTGCTATAGTAGCGGAACTACAGGAAAATTTACATTTATTCCCAGGGATGAAACAACATATAAGATGGGACAATATGCAATTGCAAGGGCTTCAACGGAAATGTTAAGCCATTGGTATGACTATGATGCCTTTGCTTTTCTCCTTTTCCCGAACCCAAAAAAGACGAATATTTATGTTGGGAAGGTAACAAATGTTTTATTTGATGTTGTAAAAGATGTTCAGGTAGCCATAGATAGGAAAATCACAACAGATTTACTCCGTATTTCCATGGGAGTAACATTCAATCTAAAGGAAAAGATGATGGCTAAAATGATAAAAGCGGCGAATAAAAAAATGAATGAGGAAATGGTAAGCAGAATAATAAAATGGGTTGAGGAAAGGGCGAAAAATAATGATAGAATTTTCTTTGCCGGCGCCCCTTTTATATTGGATGCTGTTATGGATAAACTTCTAAAGGAAGGAAAAACATTTGATTTTGGGGAAAAAGGAGCTGTGCTTACTGGAGGCGGATGGAAAGTTCATGAGGATAAAAGACTCCCACTTGAGGAATTCAGGGAAAAGGTTGAAAAAACATTTGGCATTCCAAATGAAAATTGCCTCGATTTATACGCAATGGTTGAATCAAATGGCTTCATGGTTAATTGCCCTGAAGGTCATTACCTTCATATTCCATCAACGTATCTCCATCCAATGGTTATAGATGAAAATGGTGAAGAGGTGGCGGAAGGCGAGGAAGGAAGATTTGCATTTCTCGATAGCCTCGCATTAAGCTATCCAGGCTTTATTGTAACCGGAGATAAAGTGCGCCTCCTAAATGAATGCCCTGCATGTGGGCGTGAAGGGCCTGTGCTTGAGCCAGAGGTTACGAGAGTTAAGGGTGAGGAGATAAGAGGTTGTGCTGAGGAAATGAGAAGAATACTTCTGGAGGGATAAAATGTTCAGGGAATGGAGGGAAAAGGGGTATATAATTCCGTGGAAAATGCTCAGAGTAACGCTTGGGGCTTTGCCCCCATTGTTTAAAACGCTAGCCAAACATCCAATATATGTGGCGAGAAGTAATAGAGAAGCAGCGAAGAGTAATTTTTCCCTTCCCCCACCGCCCTATGAAATTCCAGAATATGAGCCAGATATGCCATACTGCACTTCTAACGAAAGATATCTCCGCCCAACCCATCTGTGCAATCCAAGAGCAAAGGAGATTATAGCGATGGCAAATAAACTGGGAGCATATCAGGTGGATGACTGGACATATGCAAACAATGTATTTAACTTTGTAAAGAAGAATATACGACTTGCCTTCGTTGGCTTGGATAGAGAAGTGGATACTTTGCGGAGAGGAACAGGCACATGCATTCATCAGCTCTCCTTATTTGCGGCGCTTTGTAGGGCGGGCGGGCTTAAGGCTAGATATAAACTTTATAGCCTAGCGCTCGTGGAGCCGCTCTATCAGAATATGGTGGAAGTATCGCCAATAATGAAGGACTGGTATGATGCTCTCGGCGCTTTCATGCTGCATGGCACTGCAGAGGTTTTTATAGATGGAAGATGGGTTACCGCTGACCCAACTTTCACGCCTGAATATGAAGCAGCAATGGGGCTGCCTCTTGCGAAACTTGGTGATGATCCATTTGGAATATGGAATTATCCTTTAGAGAATACAGTCATGATTCTTGAAGGACTGCCATATGGAGTTGGCATAGCATGGAATTTCCTCGTTAATTTTCTGGCAAGAGGAGAAAGAATAAAAATAGACAGGAGTATGGAAGAGGCAAGAAAAAGAGGAAGGGAAATACTTGATGAGATTGGCGAAGAGGAATACGACAGAAGGGTGAGGAGTAAATACAAGGCAAAGATACCAAAAATAACACTTGAAAAGATACCAAATATTGTTTTTAAATGAAATTTTTGTGCGATGAAATGCTAGGCACACTTGCGAAGTGGCTTCGCATACTTGGATATGACACAGAGTATGTGAAAGATAGAGACGATGAGGAATTACTCAGAATTGCGAGGGAAGAAGGAAGAATTATAATAACTCGCGACAAACTTCTGGCAAAAAAGGCGGGAAATGCTCTCTACTTAAATGAAATATCATTAGAAAAGCAAATTGCATCTGTTTTGGAACACTTCAATCTCAAAATAGATGAAGATAAGTTGCTTTCAAGATGCACAATATGTAATGAAATTGTTATTCCGATAGAAAAGGAGAAAGTTAAGGAAAAAGTGCCAGAAAATGCGTGGAAATCTCATGATAAATTCTGGATATGTCCTAAATGCGGGAAAATTTACTGGATTGGAAGTCACTGGAAAAACATGAAAGAAAGGATAGAAAACATAAGGAGATTACCATAGCTTTCCTTTATAGTATTTTGAGAGAGGGCAGCCGAGGCATTTTCCATTTATGTAATATTTGCATTCCTCACATTCACAAAATTTACAGACTGCATTGCTGTTCATTTTTAAAGGCATGATAAAATCTGGATTTGCGGAAAGGATGGGCTTTATGTCTTTTTTATTGAATCTTTTTCTTGCTATTGATTCTAAACTCGAAAATTCCTCGCCAACAATATAGATTCTTCTCGCATCTTCCGTTTCTATCATTCCAAGTATATAGGGGCATATTTTAACGCATTCGATTTCCTTTTCTTTATCTATTTCTATCTCTGCCACATGTAGTCCAGCTTTTTTAATATTGACGCCAACGTTATATTCGAGTAATCCATGCTTCTTAAGTTTCTTGATTCTCGCGCTTACAGAAGGCTGAGAAAGAGAGACAATTTCTGCAATTTCATTTTGAGAGAGATTCGGATTGTTCTGTAATAAATCAATAATCCTTCTATCAACATCATCCAGCTTCGCATCTATCAAACCAACACCATTTAAGATAATCTTTTTTCCATTTAAAACCTTTATGAGTTATAGGGCTGAGCCAATAAATAATTTATACCCCCTTGCTTTTTAGCAACATGAGGATACTGCTCATATTCCCGCGCCTTGAACATGGTGTAACTACTTACAGAGATAAAGGCTCACCTTTCGCCAAACTTTTTGGCAACCCGTATCTGAGTTTAAGTCAGGTGGCTGCATGCACGCCGCATAGCCATGAAATTCGTATCATCGATGAAAATTATGAGAAGATTGATTTTGATGAACCCTGGGATCTTGTTGGCATAACAGCCCTTACAATGCTCGCCCCACGTGCCTACGAAATAGCAGATGAGTTCCGCAGGAGAGGTGTGAAGGTTGTGCTTGGAGGCTATCATCCAACTGCATTGCCTGAGGAAGCAAAGCAGCATGCGGATGCAGTCGTAATAGGAGAGGCAGAAGAGGTGTGGGCAGAAGTGGTGAGGGATGCTGAAAAAGGGAAGCTAAAGCCCTTTTATCATGGAAAGCATGCGGACATGAGTAAAATACCTTTTCCACGCCGCGACCTAATGAAATTTAAACCTCTTACTGAGGGCATTCAAACATCGCGTGGATGCCCCAACGCCTGCGAATTCTGTGCAACATCTGTATTTCTTGGAAGAGCATTAAGAAGGAGACCGATAAAACATGTAATAGAAGAACTTAAGCAGATTCCAAATAAAGTTATAATATTCAGAGATGCCTCCCTCACACTCAATCCAAAATACAGCATGGAATTATTTAAGGCAATGAAGCCTCTCAAAAAGAGGTGGATAGCCAACGGAAATATAAATTTGCTCGGCAAAAACGAGAAATTTTTAAAGGCGGCAAGAGAGGCGGGATGCATTTCGTGGTTTGTTGGCTTTGAATCCATAAATCCGAGCAGCCTTAAGGAGGCACATAAAGTATCGAATAAAGTGGAAGATTATGATAAAGCAATTAAGGTGGTAAGGAAACACGGAATGGGAATAGTTGGCGGATTCATTTTTGGTTTCGATAATGATACGCCAGATATTTTTGATGCAACTCTTGATGCTGTATTGAGCTGGGAGATAGATGCAGCAGAATTTAACATACTAACGCCGTATCCAGGCACCCCTCTTTATTACAGACTTGATAAGGAAGGGAGAATACTAACAAAAGACTGGACAAAATACACGCAGGCACATGTAGTTTATCAGCCAAAAAATATGACGCCCAAAGAACTGTTAGAGGGGACGAAGAAGGTTATCAAAGGATTTTATTCCTTCGAAGAAATGATGAAGAGGATGTATGGAAGCCTGAAAATACATAAATTTGCACCATATGCCTTTTCTCTGCCTGGCATAAATGTTGCAATGTGGAGGTATTATAAGAAGGAGTTTTTCACAGGTGATGATTCGGAGCGGCTGCCACCTTACAATTAAATGGAGGCAAAAGAATATAAGGCAGGAAGGAATGCAGTTTGATGAAGGTGAGCATTCTCCTTCCAACACTTAACGAGGAGGAAGGCATAGGGGTTACAATAGATTCAATTAAAAAAGAGGAATTTGAGAAGAGAGGATGGGAACTGGAAATAGTAATTGTGGATGGAAATTCTACAGATAGAACAAGAGAAATAGCAAAAGAAAAGGGAGCAAAAATAATAATAGAGCCACGAAAAGGTTATGGAAGAGCATATAAAACGGGGCTTGCAAAAGTGGATGGGGATGTCATAGTTACAGGTGATGCCGATGGCACCTATCCTTTTGATAAGGCACATGAATATGTGGATTTGCTGCTGAAAGAAAATCTTGATTTCATAACAACAAATAGATTTGCAGAATTGAAACATGGGGCAATGAGTTTCAAGCATTTTGTGGGTAATTTTATACTCTCTTTCACTCTTCGCCTCCTTTATGGAATAAAACTCAAGGATTCACAATCGGGCATGTGGATAATAAGGAGAGAGGCATTGAAAAAAATAAAGCCTCTTGAAGAATTTCACGATGGCATGCCGTTTTCGGAGGAAATAAAAATAGAGATGTTTAAAAAGGTGAAGGCAAAGGAAATACCGTCATGTCTTTACAGGAGAAAAGGTGTTGCCAAAATACAATCATGGGAAGATGGATGGAGAAATCTCAAATTCCTGATAAAATATCGCTTTTCTTCATAATCTTTGGAAAAATTTAATTCCCTTTTCCGCATTCTAATCGTGGATTTGAAAGAGCTTCATGAGAGAAAGGTGAAGGATATTCTCGATGAAAAACAGATATGGAATTTACCAATGATCGAAAAAAATGCTAACATCGAGGAAGTGCTTTCCATCCTCACAGCCCGTGACCATGTATGGATTGTTGAGGAAAAAGGGAGTAAGAAGTTGTGTGGTGTAATCACAGAAAGTGACGTGCTCCGCCTCATTGCGCCGCCGCGCCTTCCAAAATATGTGTTTGGGAAAAAATATTCTGTCTCGCTTCAGCATGGCACTGCCAAAAAGGCTGAGGATGTGATGCATCGCCAGCTTATAAAATGCTCCCCTGAAGATAAAATTGGTGAGGTGTTGACGAGGATGGTAAATTCAGGGCTGCGAAGATTGCCTGTAGTTGAGGGAGATGAAATAGTTGGGGAAATAACGGTTCATTATATTCTCCAAATATTGCTGGGTAAGAGATAATGTTACTAGAAATAGGTATTGCGCTGCTGCTTGCAAAAATACTTGGGCATGCAATGGAAAGGATAAGGCAGCCGGCAGTGATAGGGGAGATTATAGCAGGCATTGTAGTCGGTCCTTTCATACTTGGCGAATTTTTTGGCATGAAATATCTTTCACCTGTAACAGAGGGGCTTGGGCAAATAGGCATAATACTCCTGCTTTTCATATCTGGCTTGGAAATAGGCTTGGATGAAATAAAGGCAGCAGGTAAAAACGGAATGATTACCTCCATGTTTGATGTCGCCGTCGCATTCTTTTTTGGTTACATCGCTGGCTATTTGCTCGGATATGATGTAAGGACAAGTATAGCAATAGGAAACATACTCGTTGCAACAAGCGTCGGAATAACAGTGAGAACCTTAATGGAGATGCATGCCCTTCATTCAAAAGTAGGAGAGTTAATACTAACTGTTGCTGTGCTTGATGACGTGCTTGGCATACTCGTTCTTTCCTTCACTCTCGGCAGAGGAGAGCCAGCACTTCTCATAGCAAAAGTGGCTCTTTTCTTCCTCATTTTTGTTTGTGTTGCATTCCTTATAAATAAAATAAGGGATGTAAAACTTCATATTCCTCGCTTCATGCTCACTGCTGCCCTATCATTTTCCTTCATATTTTCCGCCCTCGCCCACGATTTGGGACTTGCTGCAATAACTGGCTCATTTTTCGGTGGCTTAGCATTGAGCAATCTTCCGCAAAGAAGGAGAATAAATGAATTTGTTAGGCAAATGGGAGAGAACTTTTTCATTCCGCTATTTTTCATATGGGTTGGAGCCTCATTCGATTTCTATGCCCTTAAAGATATTGGTCCCCTTGTCCTTCTTTTCATACCCATGGCTCTCCTCGGCAAAATAATTGGATGTTCAACAGGTGCAAGATTATGTGGATTCAAAGCAAGAGATGCTTTTGCTGTTGGCGTGGGCATGATGCCACGCATGGAGGTAGCGTTGGTTGTTGTGACAACGGAAATTACCATGGGAATATTCAATGAGACTCTCGCCCATCAAGTGCTGGCAGCTACAATTCTTCTCGTCATAATTTCCTCATTCATAACTCCAGTTGCTCTCAAAATTGTTTATAAAGGAGAGGAAAATCAGCATTCAGAGTAGATTTTCTGGAGGCGCGAGCATATAAAATCGAGAGCTTTCTGAAGATTCTTTCTATTATCCCATTCCTCAATAATTTTTTCTGCATCGTCAATACTTTCATAACTTCTCCTTATGTTGGGGATAGCTCTTGTAACATTATCCACAATTGTAACATCTGCACATCTTGCTGTTCTGGAGAGAGGATTTAAATCTATTGTAAGGACTACTTTACCCATTTTCTTCAACGCTTCGCATCTGTCTCCGTCTTCAAGCGGAACTAAAACTACGTCGCTACTATATATTCCCTCAGAACTACATAATGCCCTGTCATGCTCCAAGCCGGGAATTCGAGCATCTCCTTCATTGCCAAGGATGTTTCTTCCGCCCGCAGCCTCCAGCACCCCAATTATTTTCCTTATCCTTTCCTCGCTTCTGTGAAAAAGATTAACTTCTATTCTTGCTCCCGCAGCATCTGCAAGTTTCACCACCTCTTCAGCAGCAAGAGCAGCAACATTTCCATTTACAGATATAACTGGATGCTGCGCCAGTTTTAGGAATGCTGCCGCCGCTTCTGCCGCCTTCATGGCGAAATCCTGTGTCTTTTCTCCAATGAGGTAATCAAAGGCTTCCCCCCTTCCGTGAGCAATTAAGCCAGTGATATGCACTATTCCTTCTTCCACTCCTTTCGCTATCTTCTCCCTCATTACAAGGCTTTCATAGCGGGGGTGACTTTTAGGTATCATAAGAATTAAGGAGAGAGTGACAAATAAAGATTGCGCCAGAAAAAATTTATTGGGGTAAAGAATATATCTCCATGAAGAGAGTAGGAATGCTTTTCGCCATCCTGCTGTTAATTCCACTTTCAAACCCCTTTCTTTTCACAATCCACAGCCAAGATTTCGTGATCCAGTGGGAAAAGAGCTATGGTAAATTTCCGTGGTGGAGTGCCCGCTATGAAGGTCCGCAGCCTGTTGGCGATTGTGATGGCGATGGCAAAAATGAGTTGTTGATTGGAGGGAGAGACCCTTTCATGAGAGTCATGAAATATGATGAAAGCAGGCATACATATTATGAGGCAGCTCGCATCGTCGATATGGTTTTTGGCATAGGCTATTCATTTTTTGGGATTCCGCAACCATTTGGCTCAGCAACTGGCTTTTTCATAGGAGATGCTGATAACGACGGCAAAAAT
The DNA here is from genome assembly GCA_021161135.1 of Thermoplasmata archaeon. Taxonomy (GTDB): domain Archaea; phylum Thermoplasmatota; class E2; order UBA202; family JdFR-43; genus JdFR-43. The sequence goes on along the minus strand of JAGHBD010000085.1, from coordinate 10,549 downwards.
GAAATTGGCGTGGCATGGGGTCGCCACTTCTCTGCATTTAAATGGGATGGGGAAGGCTATAGAAAAATTGGGATGTATGTTGTCTATAGCGGGAGGAAATGGGGAACAACTTTGGATTGTATCGTCGGCGATGTGGATAATGATGGAAAAAATGAGGTTGTGGTTACAGGAGGATATCCAGATGCCCCTGAAGTTATTGTGCTAAAATGGAATGGAAATGAATTTGTTAAGGAGACAGAATGGGATTATCCGGGCAACTACTGGGTATATTTTCCATGGATAGCAGATGTTGATAACGACGGCAAAAACGAGCTATTATGTAATACCAATGCCACTATAGCTCTTGAATGGAATGGAAATGGATGGGATGAAGAGATTGTGGCAAAACATAACAAATCATATCCATTTGGATGCGTGGCAAAGGATAGTGATAATGATGGCAGGGCAGAAATCCATGTAACTTTCTATGCCCCAATGCTCAAAATATATGAATATGACAATGGAAAATATGTGGAAAAAGCCAGCTTTTACTGGGAAGGCGAAGAGGGCACGATTGAAGCCATAGATGTGGGCGACGTGGATAACGATGGCAGGGCGGAGGTGGCAGTAGGAACAAACTATGTGCATATACTTGAGTGGAATGGAAGGGAGTATGAGGAGGAATATCTCATCGATGTCACACACGGCTTACTTGCCGTTACATGCGTCGGCGATTTCGATAATGATGGCAAAAATGAAATTCATGCTGGCTCTGTTGGAGTCTCCTCCTTAGGAGAAGATTATGAAGCATGGATATTCAAATATGCTGGCTAATTCCATTCAATCCATGTGGCTGTCGAATCTACATCTAGGTGAGCATTCGAAACATAATGGCTGTTGTATGTCCAGTTAAGATATTCTGATGAGCCGCCACCTGTCATCAAAGCAAAGAATCTATTACTGTGGAAACCGAAGGCATAATGGTGTAAAATCCATTCATCAAAGGTCATATCAACAGGTATCCATCCATAGTTTGGAAGGTATATTAATACCATTCTGTGGAAGATGCTATCATTGTATGGTGGCTTTTCAGCAAGATACGTCCCTCCCTTGTATTGTGCTGGAATGCCAGCAGCTCTGCAGAGTGCAATGAAGGCAAAGCAATATTCGGAGCATGAACCATTGCCTCTTTCAAGCACAGTTGGCGCATCATCCCATCTGTCATCGATAGCATAATCGAGCTTTGCTATGACATAATCATGCAGTTTTACTGCCTTGATGAGGAGATTATCGATGCCCCCAGCCACCTCTTGAACTATTTGCTGAATGAGTGGATGATTTATTTTATACATTTCATCATCCACCGTATATTTTTCCAGTATGTCTGGAGGAATTTCATTGCCAACCAAGAATGGAAGAAGGATATACCTTATGTTATACACTCTCGCCCTTACCCTCCATGAAATTTCTTTCGTTTCATTGGGAGCGAGGGTGAAATAATATGCTGCCACTTTTTGTCCCCATCTGTCTTCAAGGATTTCATCTGGTTGTGGATTAAATTCAATATCAGATATTTCCTGATTCGGAAGAGAAGGAGGTATTGCAAAGTATGCTTTAATGGAAGCAACGAAACTATCATTGTTTCTCACAACATCCTTATACTCTATAATCACATTCTTTCCTCCCCATCTCCAGAAAAGGAAAGGAAATGCAAGCTCGTGTTTTGTCACACATCTTTCCATATTTCTTCTAAAATGGATGGAATCTGCAGGAATTGTTAATAAAAATATGGATATCATCAGTAATGCTGCAAATTTTTTCATATGATTAAATAAAAAAATTATTTAAAGGCATTTTTGTTATAGATTTGCAATGTTTCATCTTCTCCAAACAGAAAAATATATAAACTCCAATTGTATTACTTTTGTCGGACAAATGACGTAAAAAACTCACCTTCGGGCGTACATACGCCCTCTATGGCTGGCGTAAAGCTGGCATATATACGCAGCAAAAACGTCATTTGTCCTCGGGGGAAAAATATGGAAACGGAGAAAATAACTGTAAGGCTTCCAGTGCATCTGATTCGGGCAGTTGATACATTTATAAGAATGGGAGAGTTTGGCTCACGTTCGGAAGCTATAAGACGAGCTCTCAAAAAATATATCGAAGAACTAATGCTCGATGCAGCAGAAAAAGCAGAGTTCTGGACAAAATTACAGGAATTGCAGGTATTTGCTGAAGAAGTGGATAAACTGAAGAAGAAGTAGCGGTATTTGGGAGGGGATGGGATGCCGCTACCAGCCGAGGAGGAGATAGAAAATGAAGAGTATAATTGAAAATGCGCTGAAATATGCGGGAGAGAAGCAGATTGATTTTAAGGAGTTTGGCGTAGCAAAAATACTTGTTATAGGCGTGGGGGGAGCCGGTGGAAACACAGTGACTCGCCTCCATGAGATAGGCGTGAATGGAGCGGAAACGATAGCCATAAACACAGATAAGCAGGCATTGGATATGGCAAAGGCGGATAAAAAACTCCTTATAGGAAAAAATATTACACGCGGTCTTGGAGCTGGAGGCTATCCCGATGTAGCCAAAAGGTGCGCTGAAGAATCGAGAGATGAAATTGAGGAAATAATAGGTGAGCCAGACCTCGTTTTCATAACAGCGGGTATGGGCGGCGGAACAGGCACAGGAGCCTCACCCATGATTGCAAAGATAGCGAAAAGGCGTGGGGCAATTGTTGTTGGAATGGTATCCATACCATTCAGGGTTGAGAGAGGTCGCCTCCTGCGAGCAGAGCAGGGACTGGAAGCGCTACGAAAGGAATGTGATTCCGTTGTTATTCTTGATAACAACAAACTCCTTGAATTCGTGCCTCATCTGCCAATCGATAAAGCCTTTTCAGTAATGGATCAATTGATAGCAGAGACAGTAAAAGGTATAGCGGAGACAATTGTTGAGCCCTCGTTAATAAATCTTGACTATGCAGATGTCAAAACCATTGTTTCTGGAGGAGATGTAGCGGCGATGCTATGGGGAGAGGGTGCAACGAGAGATGGGCCAGAGGCAATAGCACATGAGGCAATGCATCATCCATTGCTTGAGGTTGATTACAGAGGAGCCAAAGGATGCTTAATACACATAACTGGAGGGCCAGATATGTCTCTTGAATTTGCAGAGAAGGTGGCAGAACATTTGACTCAAGAGCTGGATCCATATGCCAATGTTATTCTTGGAGCAAGAGTGGATAAGGATTACAATGGAAGATGTAGGATAATGGCGATAATGACGGGTGTTTCCTCACCCTACATTCTTTCTCCAAAACAAGAAGGCGTTGTGCTGCCAAAATGGGAAAATGGACAAAAAATGGGCATTGATTTAATAGGTTAAACCACCCTTCTCCTATATTTTTATTTCATCCCCATTTTCTGGAATATAGATATTGGCAAAATCTATTTCTTCTGCTATGGCCTGAGGATTATCTGAATGGAATATTACAACATTTTCTGGCGAGCAATCTTTTATGAATTTGACCAGCTGGCTGTGCCCAGCATGAGCAGAGAAATCATAGAATTTGACTTGGCAATCCACCTTCGTTCTAATACCGTACAATTCTATTTCCCTGTTTTCCAGCAGCATTCTTCCATTTGTGCCCTCCACCTGGTAACCAGTTATCATAACCGCCGATTTTGGATCATCTTTTATCTTATCGATATACCAGAGCACAGGCCCACCATTCATCATTCCACTCGTTGTTAAAACGATGCCAGATTTTAATGCAAGTTTTTTGCCATGATTAGAATAAACTATATTCATTTCCTTAATTGCTTTTTTTAGTTTATCAGCATTTCTTAAATAATCCCTATGTTTCAACATAATCTCTGTTATTTTTATTCCCATTCCATCGATCCATACATCATATCCTCTCCGCTGCAAAATAAGAGCAAGTTCTTGGGTTCGTCCAACGGCGAAGGCAGGTATTATTACCTTTCCGCCTCTCGCCACTATATCTTCAATTTCGTCAAGAAAAGCCTTCTCAAGCTCTTTTCTGTCGGGATGCTCCACACCTGCATAGGTGCCTTCAATAAAAAGTGTCTCGCATTTTATCGGCTTTGCACCTTTCAGTAAATGAGTATCTATCGTATTTATATCACATGCATACACAATTCCCTCATTCTCAATTTCCACCATAACAGAGCCAGGTATATGTCCTGCTGGATGAAAACGGATGCTGAATCCATTGAAATCTATTCTCTGATTCTGCTCTATATAACGAAATTTGTTTAAAGATATGTCCAGCTCTTTTTCTCCATATGGAAACGGGTGTCCTTTGGCATCAGCTATTTTGAGGGTATCTCTATAAAGTATTTCAGCTATCTCTGCTGTAAGGCGGGTGGTAAAAACCTTTGTATCAAATCTGCTGCAAATCCAAGGTATCATACCTGAATGATCGAGATGTGCATGAGTAAGAACAGCATTTTTTACAGGCGGGGATTCCATAGGATATTTTGGCGGCTCCTCCGGCGTAAGGCCATAATCGACGAGGATTTTTCCAGTTTCAAGCTCATTATATAATGCCACTCTGCCTACTTCCTTGCCGCCGCCGAGTATTTTTGTTACCATTTTCGTATGCATAATGGGATGGTATTTTTAATTTTGCTGGTAACGCTCTATCTTCATTCCCTTGTATTCAAGTTTGCTTGAACGCTTTACTATGCATCTCATTTGCACTGGCGTAAAATTAAATTCTTTTTCCACTTCCCTACTCAATTCGCCATCTTCGCCAACAAACTCATATATCTTATCCTCAACTTCGGAGAAGGTTTTATCGTCCATAAGGACAATAGAAAAAACATCTCTTATCATATCAATGGATGTCATAACATTTATGTGAAACGCAGAATAGAAAGCGTGATATTCCTTTTTTGCCTTTCCATTCTCTGACATTGTCCATCTTGTTTCAACCATCCTCACCTTTTCAAAAAATTTGAGAGCATTGACACCCTCCTCTCCATATTTTTCTTCAATAACCTCCATCGTCACCCAATCCTTTGATACTTCATTGAATACCTCCTTTTTTATATCGCTGTCAAAAGCTCTTGAAAGCCATGATAAATCGGTAATGTCATTAATTAATTTAGCCTGCATCATGGTATATATATGCAGTTTTAGCTTAAATGTTTATAGGTGCTCTCCATTTCATATAATGCTTTCATGCTCTCTGTGCTATAGCAACACCTATAACTGCTATAAAGCCCGCAATAATTGCAGCAATTTTTATTTCTTCATTGAGTAGAATATGAGAAGAAAGTAAGGAAAAGACAGGGATTAAATAGGTGAAGAAAGATAATTTAGATATTTCCATTTTCTCCATCGCTGCATACCACAGAAGATATGCAACAAATGTTGTGAAAAGAGCAAGAAAAAGAATATATTTTATACTTTCGTGACTCACCCTCAAATTTTCAAAGGGTATTGCTGGAAGCAGGAAAAATGTTCCGAGGATCGAGGAGAAGGCTATTACGCTGAAAGCTTCATATCCTCTATTCAGGAGACTCTTTGCAATTATTCCACCGATTGAATAGCATATGGCTGAGGATAGTACGAGTATATTACCGAAAAGATCGCCTCCTGCCTCTGGCTGCATCATAAAATATATGCCTATGAAAGCAAGGAATATGCCTGTAATTTTGTAGGCATTTATTTTTTCTCCCAGGAAAAGATAGGCGAGAATAACAGTATAGATTGGACCTGTGCTCTGAAGAAATCCAGTTATATAGGAAGATGTATATTGTAGCCCTATATTTTGAAAAATGGTTGGCAGCGTTACGCCGAATATACCGAGGAGAGCGAAAAGATGGAGATTAGAAATATGAAAGGCATTGCGATATAACAAAAGAATAAAAAATAGAATGCTTGCTATGGCGTAGCGGAGGAATGCAAAAAGTATGGGAGAAGTTATTTCCACTCCTATTTTTGTTACTGGAAAAGATAGCCCCCATATCATTGCTGCCACGATGGCATAAATGAATATTTTTCTATCCACGTGGGTATTATCTTCCCTTATATTCCCTTTTGCGTTAAATTTAAATACAACCTCCTATATATTATTTCAGGCATTATTGCATCGGTTTTTAAAATTGAGGAGGAGGTGATGAAAAATGAGGACAGCAATATTTGGACAGGGGTATGTCGCATCTATACTGAATGTCGGGCTGGAAAGAATAAAGAAGGGAGAAATCGGATATGAGGGAATTCCATTAGGTGATGCTCTTCCATTAAAAGTAGAAGATATTGAAATTGTTACAGCTTTTGATGTGGATGAGACGAAGGTTGGCAAGAGATTATCGAAAGTGGTGAAAAGATACTGGGATGGAAACATAAATTTCGAAAGAGATTATATCATCAAAGAAGGCTACAGAGATTACAGAGGACAGGATGCTGAAATTGACTTAGAGGAGGCTGTGGGAAAACTCATCGATGAATATGAGAAGAAAGATGTGGATATATTCGTAAATTTAATAACGACGGAGCATGCAGAGCCGTTCATGGACATTAAAGAACTAAAGAAGGCAATAAAGAAAAATGATGTTGATCGCATATCGCCAGCACAGTTCTATTTCTATTCCGTCGCAACCTATGAAAGACCAACTGCTTTCATAAATTGCATCCCAACGCAACTCGCCAACGATCCAGCCATGGTTCAACTGGCGAAGGAAACGAAGACTGTGCTCTTTGGCGATGATGGAGCAAGTGGGGCGACGCCTCTAACTGCAGACTTGCTGGAGCATTTGAGGGAAAGAAGGAGAAGAATTAACAGCATCTGTCAGTTCAACATAGGAGGGAATACCGATTTTCTCTCGCTCACAGAACCAGAAAGAAACCTTGCCAAGGAAGTTACTAAGAGTTCGATAGTTGAGGATATACTGGGCTATGACGTGCCTCATTATATAAAACCCACAGGCTATCTTGAACCATTAGGTGATAAGAAATTTGTCTCAATGCACATCTCATACACATCATTCAATGGAGCAGAGGATGAATGGATAATAAATGCAAGGATAAATGATAGCCCAGCATTAGCTGGACTAATCGTTGATCTCATACGACTGGCAAGGATGGCAATAGACAGAGAGGAATATGGCACAATATATCCAGTAAATGCATTCTACATGAAAATGCCAGGGCCAAAAGATGCAAAGAGTGTGGCAAAAGTTAAGGCATTTGAAATGCTCAACAGATGGGTGAATGTAACTCCAGAAAAGGAAGAAGTGGTTATTGCTGAAAGGGTTGAACAGAATTAATTTATATCTCCTCCCATTATATTTTTAATGAAAACTTACGTAACAATAATATTCAGCAGCGAAGGGGCAAGGCCATCAGAGATAAAAAGCAGACTTTTCGGATTGGGGCTTAAAGCAGTTAAGGGAAGTTATGATTTTGTTTATGAATGGGACAGAGAACCTGATATCGATGATTTGCTCGATTTTGCAGATCGCATCCAAACTGCCTTAAAAGGCACAGATGTCATGTTTTCAATAGAAACTGTATGAATTATTTTCTTTTATCTGTCACCCATAGTTTTTCTTCATCCTGTCAAAACAATAATCCTAAACTTTAAAAAAGGAGGTGCTTTTAGCAACGATGCTTGATAAGAGACAGAAATATGCATTCAAGAAAAAGCTCGATGAGCTACGCAAAATTAAAGGACAGCATACTGAACTTATCTCACTTTATATTCCGCCTAACAGGCGAATAAGCGATGTGATGGCTCATTTAAGAGATGAATACTCACAGTCATCCAATATAAAGTCGAAGCAAACAAGAAAAAATGTGCTCGCCGCCATCGAGTCAATAATGGCAAGGCTGCGATATTTTAAGGAGCCGCCGCCCAACGGCGTTGTGTTTTTTGTGGGCATGGTTGGGGAACCGCCAAAACTGGTTGCGGAAATTGTTGAACCTCCTGTCCCTATTAATATATATTTGTATAGATGTGACTCGCAGTTCTATCTGGAGCCTTTGGAAAAGCTGATTGAGGAGGAGGATGTTTATGGTTTGTTGCTGATAGATAGGCGAGAATGCACCATTGGCTTTTTAATAGGAAGTAGGATAGAAATGGCAGCGTATATGACTTCTCGTGTGCCAGGAAAACATAAAAAGGGTGGACAGAGTCAAAGGCGTTTCGAACGACTTACTGAAATAGCTGCCCATGAATGGTTTGTTAAAGCAGGGGAAAAGGCGTCGAAGCTTTTCCTAGAAAAAGATAAACTTAAGGGTGTGTTGGTTGGAGGACCGGGACCAACGAAAAGGGAATTTGTAAATGGAAACTATCTCGATTACAGGGTAAAGGAGAAAATTATAGGATTGTATGACACTGGCTATACGGATGAATTTGGACTGAGGGAACTTGTAAATGCTGCATCCAATGATCTGGAAGAGCTTGATGTTATAAAAGATCGACGCCTCATGCAACGATTCTTAAATGAGATAAGAAAGGATAGTGGCCTAGCAATATATGGCGAGGATGAGGTAAAAAATGCTTTAATGGCTGGAGCAGTTGAAAATTTGCTAATTTCAGATGCCCTGGAAAAATACAGAATTAAAGCGAAATGTAAAAGCTGCGGATATGAAATAAATGAGGTAAGGGAAAAGGTTGATGAAATAAAGTGCCCAAAATGTAATATTCCGATGGAAATTATGGAGAAAAAGGATATTGTTGAAGAATATGCTGAGCTTGCTGAAAGCAGTGGGGCAGAAGTGGAGATAATAGGAAGGGAAAGCGAAGAAGGAGAGATACTTTACAAGGCATTTGGAGGCATAGCTGCAATTTTGAGATATAAGTGGAATAGTGGCTAATCCATGAGGTATTTCTTTGCTAAGCCAAGTAGAGCAGGCTTGGTAACCACCTTCTTTATAAGGAAACTGAGTTTTGCCTGAGTCAGTGCATATATATCCTCTCCTTGAAGAATATCTGCGAGCAACTCGAAATCCTTGTCCTCCAGTTTTTCAAGAAATGCTCTCAATTTCATAAGTTTCTTTGTTTTTTCTCCATATTCCTCATCCCACATTTTTTCATATTCCTTTAACGTTTCTTTTGAAACATCTCCTTTTTTCAATGCCTTATCTGCAACTTCTGCAGCCATTATGGAGGAATGAATAGCTCTTGTCATGCCCCCACCATGTATAGGATTGACAAGCTGGGCAGCATCGCCAACAAGCATAACCCCATCTGCAACCATTTCCGTAAAATGGGCAACTGGCACTCCGCCGCCGTTTATTTCGATGGGCTGCGCGTTTTTGAAAATTTCCTCATGCTCTTTTATGAACTTTATTAAATATTCGTAAGCTTTCATTTTTGCTCCTTTTTCAAGTATTCCCAGCCCCACGTTTGCTGAAAATGCCTTTGGGAAAATCCAAGCATAGCCAAGTGGAGCCACCTCCCTGCCAAAAAAGAGATGGATGTATTTTTCCTCTGCATCAACATTAACCATCTCAAACTGAATACCTGAATGGTAGTCGGTGATTTTATTAACCGTATTTAATCCAGCCCATCGCCCCACTTTACTTTCCACACCATCTGCACCTATAACAATATTTGCCTCTATTTCCTTCATGCCTTCAATGGTTTTTACTCTCACCTTCCATTTTCCGCCTTCTTTCTCCATTCCCATTGCCTGGCTTTTCACCATATATTTTGCCCCTGCCTTTATTGCCTCTGCCGCCAGCCACTTTTCAAAAATCTTTCTCTCCAAGACATATCCTTCCATTTCCTCTCCTTCCATTGTAACCATCTTGCCAGACGGAGAATACAGGGCTGCTCCTGAGATTCTGCCAGAAATGCACAGCGGATGCAACTTAATGCCGAGTTTATCAAGCCCATGTTTTGTTATGCCCTCTGCACATCTTTTTGGCGCCCCTATTTCCTGTCTCTTTTCCACAACGAGCGTTTCATATCCGCGGGATGCTATTTCCTTTGCCGCCACACTTCCAGCTGGTCCAGCACCAACAATCAAACAATCAACCCTCATTTTATCCCTCCATTGCTCCAACAGGACAGAATTTAACACATGTCATGCAATTCACACATTTTTCGTTGTCAATCTCTATTATCGTTTCATATAGTGTTATTGCATCTGTTGGACACACACCGACGCAACCGGCACAATAAAGGCATTTTTCATGATTTACCCTAACCATTTTATTCCTCCTATATCACAGCAAAATGCCCGCACATTTTTATATTTTGCTTAATTCAGCATTATTCCGCAGGTGATAAAAAATGATCTGCGAGAATATGGAAGGAGAAGCAATAATTTCATCAAGGATAGTTCTTTTCATTGCCTTCCAACATGAAATGAAATTCTATTCAAATCGCTTTTTCACTTTTCCAAGCACTATGAAAACATATGCAATATTTTGAAAAAATTTTTCACCTATTTATCAAGAAAAATACACGGGCTTGAAAAAAATTAATTTTTGTCGGCGACATATTTTCCACAGTTCCAAAATTGAATCAGAAAATTTATATAGTATGAGTGTTATAAGCAATAGGCGTAAGCCTATAAGATAT
>JAGHBD010000146.1 GCA_021161135.1 Thermoplasmata archaeon | reverse complement strand
GTTTTAGCATTGCAGGAGGTGCTGCAATGCTAAAGTTAACAGCACCAACGATGAACAAAATTGCTCTGCGAAAACAATAATCAAGCCACTTCATTTTCATTACAAAAATTTATTAAACAAAAACCTGTTGCTTAAATAATGAGTGATGATAAAAAGCAGGATGTTGTATATAAGATATTTCGCCTCCTGCGAGAAAATGCCATTAAGATTTTAATGACAATAAGGGAAAAGGAAAAAATAAGATGGAAGGATTTGCAGGAAATAACAAAATTGCCTACTGCCACCTTCAATAGGGCGCTGGCAGCTCTTCAAGAAATACATTTCATAAAGAAGGAAAATAATTATTACATGCTCACGTGGACGGGGAAACTTGTTTCCGATGGCCTCATTTTGCTTGGATGGAGGCTTGGGGAGCAGATGGAGGAAGTGGAAGATGTTGTTGCTGAAGAACTACTGGCAAAGGATATTACCATGGCAATAATTTTCCTGCTTTTTGTGAGCCTCAAGAAAAGAGGAAAATTGAATATGGAAACTTTTGAGAAAGAGCTTAAGAAGGAAATGAAAATAATAAAGGATATTTTTGAGGAATATGAGAAGGAAGGATATGTGGAGATAAAGAATGGATGGATTTATGCAACCAAAAAAATGGAAGAGATGGATTTGAGCAAAATATTCTCATGAGAGGGAGCTATGTTTTGCTGATGGAGCTAAATGAGGATGCAGATATAAAAATAGGGGCACTGGGTACAATCCATTTCAGAAAAGGATGTTATGCGTATGTGGGCTCAGCAATGAATGGGATAGAGAAAAGAGTTGAGAGGCATATGAAAAAAGAAAAGAAAAAGAGATGGCATATTGACTATTTTCTTGAAAAAGCAAAGATTGTGAAAGTATTCTATAAAGAAAGTATCGAGAAAGAGGAATGCAAATTGGCAGGACTCTTTATAAAAAATGCAGCATATGTAAAAAATTTTGGGGCAAGCGATTGCAAATGTCATAGCCACCTTTTTTATTCTGAATGCAGCATACTTGAAAGAATTGCAATAGAAGCTGGAATGAAAGTGCTATAGATTATTTATATCTTCACCATATACTTTCATGGATGAATTTACCTACGCCAAAGCAGGCGTTGATATAGAAAAGGAGGAAAGAGTTGTTTCAACTCTGTTATCTACAATTGGATTTGAAAAAGACAGGGTGGAGGTAAACGGGCTAAAATTTGTATTATGTACAGATGGAGTTGGGAGCAAAGTGATAGTTGCAAATGAAATGAAGAAATGGGATACAATAGGCATTGACTGCATTGCAATGAATGTGAATGATGCCTTGGTAATGGGTGCTAAGCCAGTTGCTCTCGTTGATTACCTTGCAATGGAAAAAATGGATGTTGATATGGCAAGAGAAATTGCAAAAGGGCTTAAAAAAGGGGCTGAGCAGGCAGGCGTAGCAATAATTGGAGGAGAAACAGCCACCCTGCCAGAAATAATAAGAGGTTTTGATCTCGCTGGCACATGCCTCGGAGTTGTGGAAAAGGATATGCCCAAAGAGATGAAGGAAGGAGACGTGATAATAGGGTTGAGAAGTAGTGGAATACACTCCAACGGTTATACCCTCGCCAGGAAAGTTTTCAGGAACAATGGCTACTCTTTCCATGATGAAATCGATGAAATAGGAATAATAGGATATACTCTCCTTGAGCCCACAAGAATATATGTAAAGGAAATTCTGGAATTATGGAGTAAAGTGGATGTTAAAGGAATTGCCCACATTACGGGAGGAGGGTTAAAAAAACTGGCGAGGATAAACAAAAATGTATGTTTTGTGATAGAAAGCCCTATCGAGCCTCAGCCGATTTTCAAAATTATACAAAAACTTGGCAATGTTAGCGATGAAGAAATGTATAAAACCTTCAATATGGGAATGGGAATGGCAGTTATTGTGGCAAAAGAAGATGAGGATGAGGCGTTGCAGTTGCTGGGTAAATATGTGGAAGCGAAGGTTGTTGGAAGGGTTGAGAAGGGACATGGGGTAAAAATTCCAAGTATGAAAATCAGTATATGAAATTGTTAAATGCAAAAACCATGGTTGCAAGATAAATCCATTCTCCATCAACAACAAAATCATATGCTCCTTTTGGCATTTTATCCGAAAAATGGATGTAGAGATGGGCATACATTATGGAAAATAGAAGAACAGGAAGATATTTTGCAAATATTCCATGAAGGGCGCCGGCTATTATAAGAAGGAATATGGAGATGTTTATTATATGCAGTATCCTTTTTGTTTTTTCTATCCCCAATCTCACCGGAATCGTTCGTATATTATTTACTCTATCTCCTTCCACATCTCTCATATCAAAAACTACTGTATTTAAAAAGAGTTTCATGAAGAAGAAGGAATAGATAAAAAGAAGTTTTATATAATCGAGGGAATAAAAAAAAGGCATTATCGCAACGCTTGCACAGGAGATGGCGATGATCGTGTTTTTCATCAAAAAAATATCCTTTAGGCGGATACCACCAATTTTTATACTATAAACAAATCCAGCAAAAAGCGGAACCAAAAGAACGAGAATAAAAATCCTCCTCTCCACCCCGCCCAGCGTAATGGCGGCGGCGTATGAAAAAAGAGAGAGGGGTACTATTGCCTTTGATTCAGCAAATTTCTTTCTTTCAGGCATGTTTATTGCATCTTCCTCCTTATCTGTTTTTTTATTCAGCGTATATATGCTCATAGTGACAAAAAATGAGGCAGCGAGGATTTCTAATCTGGCTTCGAGAGAAAAAAATGAAAAGGATAGGTACATTATTGACCAACTGCAAAAAGATATAAAAATAGAGGATACTGTAAGAAAAGTCAGAAAGTTAAGGAAAATCTCATATATCCTCTTCTTTAACAGGTTTTGCTCTGCTTTTGTAATATTCAAATAACTCTCTACCCCATTTTATCGCCTCCTCCTCATAACTTATCAAATCTTGCGCATTATCGAATGTTCCATCTGAAAAATATAGAGCGAAAGAAAGCACAAAATCTGTTACCGTAAAAGCAAGTTTTATCTCTCTTTCAGAAAGATAAAGGGAGAAGTTATCTCTCGCTACGAGTTTTTTAAGCCTCTCTTTATATTTTGCCTGTGTAAGTGTGGAAAAAACATTTGGAGTTACAACAAATTCCATCTCCACTCCCCTGTCAGCAAGTTTTTCTATAATATCGGGAAAGCGAGGATGGAAAATTGATGATATTCCTCTCATCTCCTTTGCTTTTCTTATTAGTTTGAAATAGAGACTCAGCCCCCTCATGAGGTTCGTTGGCGTATCCTTTATAATTTTTGCATCCGCCAGAGCTCCTATTCTGAGAAGAAATTCTGGAGGAATATCACTTATGTCATGAGTCTTCCAGAATTCTCTTTCATTTGCTACAGTTTTAAGAGTTGTGATAACATCTATAATTTTAAGAGCCATTATTTTGCCGGCTCCTGTAAGATGATATCCATCTGTTTTTTCTATGAGCAATCCATCTTGCTCGAGATCGCGGGCAGCATGTATGACGGTAGAAGCTCCTACTCCCATCTCATCCTTGAGTTGCGTGGATGTTTTCGGTTTTTCGAGCAAGCTTGCAAGCATTTTTATTCTCACCCCAGACGTAGTAAGAAATTTTAACTCTTCATCAACCTCCTCATACATTTTGTATAGATTATTCATGAAGCAATATTGTTTTACTGTATTTATATATGTTGTCCTACTATATATTGCAACCTGTCAACAATTTTGTTCTGGCAGAACAACGCATTTAAGATGGAGCCATAACAAATTCGTCAAATTTATGCATGCTTTATGCATCATTTATGATAAGAAATGCCCTTTATTATTGTAAGAGCCCTATATACTTGCTCTAGCAATATTATTCTGCAGAGCTGATAAGGAAAAGTCATCTTTGAAAGAGATAAAATATAATCTGCCTTATCTTTTTCCTCCTCATCTATGCCCTCCCATCCACCAATAAAAAAACATATGGTTTTATGCTGAAGCATCAAATCGTGCATAAATTTAGCAAATTTCATCGAGTCCATTTCTTCACCCTTTTCATCGAGATATATTCTACAATCACATTTTTCCTCGCCAAAAAATTCTTTTTCCTCCACCTCTATTCTGATGAATTTACCTATCCTCTTCAGGTATTCTTTTTCCGCTTCCCTGTAAAATTTTTCCTTGAGTTTTCCTATGCAAACTATCTTTATCATGATTTGAATTCATCCATGATTAATTTAATTTTATCTTCATCTATCGAGATATTTTTATATTCACTTTCCATTCAAATTTTATGATGAAAGGAAAAATCACATTTTTCATGGCTCTGCTTTTGTTACTTCCAATTGCGAGTAATGTTACAGTTCATTATGAAGAGAGAAAAGTTATTATCGATACTCACCATGAGGATATTTCGTCAGCTTCTCAGGATTACTCCCATACTGTGCTTGTTGAACTTGGTTCAACAACTTATTGCCCTTATTGCCCTGGTGCATCAGAAATAATGCACACATTATTTGCATCTCAGCCAGCCCCCTTTTATTATATGACGCTTGTATATGATAAAAGTGATGCAGCGATGAAGAGAGGAAGGGAACTCAATGATTTTTATATTCCGATGCTCTATATTGACGGCGGATACAAGATTGTTGATGACAGAAGCGAACTCGCCTATAGCAATGCCATCGAAGAGGCAGCAAATAGAGAAGTTCATGATATAGCGATGGAAATAAATGCAGAATGGAATGGAAATAACATTGCCATATCTCTGTCCATAACAAATGAGGGTAGCAGCTTCTATCTTGGCCATCTTCGCATATGCATTGTTGAAATAAATTCGAGATGGCTCGATAATAGCGGGAAACACTACAACTATACACTGATGGATTATGCATTGAATAAGTATATATGGCTTAAGGGCGGAGAAACGAAAAATATAGAAGTTGAGTGGAGCAATAAATATGACATGCAGCAGGGAAATACAATGGTTCTCGCCTACATTGCTCACTGGTTGCCAAAAATACAGAAGAACCCATGGGATGATCCAAAACCAACCCGCTTCCTTGCACAGTTTGTGGATGAAACGTGTGCCATCGAACTTTAAATTGAAAGCAATATGCCTGCTAAAATGGCAAGCATTATGCCTACAATATTGGCAGGAGAAAGTTTTTCCTTGAGAATTAAAACACTGAGCAAAACAGTTACGATGGGATAGAGGGCTGTGAAAGGCGTTATTATACTCGCCCTATATTTCTGAAGAGCAAAATACCATATTATTGTTCCTGCAAAGCCGATGAATGTGGCAAACATTATGGCCATCACTCCTTTTCCTATTTCCCATTTTCCTGGATATGAATATATTACGATTGCAGCACTTATAATCATTCCCGTAAGATATGCATAAAATAATGCTTTTCTTACTCCAATTTCGTCTGCACCTACTTTAAATAAAAATGCCCATACTCCCCAAAGCAAAATAACTGCTATGCAAAGCACAGCCACGCTATTCATTTTCCTATCGTTTCTTTTTCCATTAACTTCTTCCTTTCCTTCGCAGTTCTTCCTGTTGCTTCGAAAAGAAAGTCATTCCATTTTTTTAGCACTGCATAATCGCCAGTTACCTTTTCCGGCGGGATTATATCAACGAGAATAGCATTTCCCTCCTTTTTCATATAAACTTTTCCTATTCCTTCTGCCTCAAATTCCACACCTTCTTCAACATTCCCATCGACACCAAAATATTTTTTGATGAGAGCATTCAAATCTGGCTTATGCCCTCTCTTTATTGAATACCGGCGCATAAAACTGGATACAGAAAATGTTTATAAAATCTTTTTAATAC
>JAGHBD010000163.1 GCA_021161135.1 Thermoplasmata archaeon | reverse complement strand
CCATTAACCCAAGGAGCTTTGTGCCAGTTTTCCTCACTTCCTCATCCCCATATTTTGCAAGAAGTATGCAGCCAGCACACGTCCCCATTACTGGCTTTCCTTCCTTTGCCGCCTTTATTATCTCCTCAGCCACTGAACTTTTATGAATAAGTTTGCTTATTGTTGTGCTTTCTCCTCCCGGAAGTATAATTGCATCGCTTTTGGCAACTTCCTCCTTTTTAATCGTCGCAAATGCCTCTCCTTCCATGCCCATCTTTTCCATTGCCTTCCTTGTAGCTAAAACATGCTCCTCAACGTCACCTTGGGCGGCGATGATGACGATTCTCATAATCCCCTTGCCTGCAGCTGCTCTTCCAGTTTTTCAATTTCCTGCCCCTTCATTGCCTCTCCCAACCCCTTCGAAGCTCTTGCAACAATCTCCGCCTCCCTCCAGTTTTCTGTCGCCTCAACAATTGCCCTCGCATATGCAGGCGGATTTTCCGATTTGAATATCCCAGAACCAACAAAAACGCCATCTGCACCCAGAAACATCATTAAGGCAGCATCGGCGGGCGTAGCTATGCCGCCAGCAGCAAAATTAACCACGGGCAAGCGGCCAAGCATCTTAATTTCCTTCAAAACCTCATAAATGCCTTTCGTTATATCTTCAAGCGTGTAATCTTCATAAATCACGTCATCTTCATCCAGCTTTACACCTTCATGCGCCACATTCTCAGCAAGTCTCCTATATGGCTGGGCATATTTAGCGGCGAGCTCATTTAGCTCTGTTTCATCCATTGCTTTAACTTTCTCTATTGCAAAGTTCATGAGTCGCATGTGGCGAACTGCTTCCACAACATTGCCTGTGCCTGCCTCTCCTTTTGTTCTTATCATCGCCGCCCCCTCCCAGATGCGGCGGCATGCCTCGCCAAGGCTTCTTGCGCCGCACACGAAGGGCACAACAAATTTTCTTTTATCAATATGGAAAAATACATCTGCAGGCGTAAGCACCTCGCTTTCGTCAATCATATCAACGCCTATCGCTTCCAATGCTTTAGCTTCCAAGATATGACCTATCCTGCATTTAGCCATTACAGGTATGGTGACTGCATCCATTATCTCTTCAATCTTCTTGGGATCAGCCATTCTCGCAACGCCACCGCTCGCCCTTATATCAGCAGGAACTTTATGCAGAGCCATCACAGCCACAGCCCCTGCCTCCTCCGCTACTTTTGCCTGCTCTGCATTTGTTACGTCCATGATAACGCCTCCTTTTTGCATCTTTGCAAATCCTCTTTTTATGAGTTCTGTGCCGAAACGAAGTTTCTCCAAATCCATGTTTCCCATATATGAGGGTGTATATAAATTCTTTTTCGCATCTTATCCATTATAAGACGCTATGATGTTTCATTAACCCAGAATGTTACCTCGCCAAATCCCCAGCCGCCGATTTCAACAATCTGTTCTCCTGGGACAAACCACCTATCATAGAAAACCCTTAATTGAGGATAAACAAATTTTCCGAATATGTAATAGCCTGTTCCCCATAAGGTATGATGCGCATCCCGTGAATAATTTTTACTTTTTATCAAAATGCCAGCATCTCCTGTGAAATACTGCCCTACTCTTGCACTCACTCCAATCTTTTTACAATCTGGAGGAGTAGTAAAATTATCATGTATTCTTTTCCCTCCAAAAAAGAAAATTGTTTTTGTGTATAAGTTATATGAATTTCTGTAGCCAACATTTTCCTTTTTGCCCTCATTTGCAGAAATAAAATATGGTGATAGAATGAGTGTAGATAGCATGATAACAAGCAATTTTTCCTTCATGAATTTTTATTTGTTTGCAATATTTGTGATTTTCTCAAGAAAAGCATATCAACGATTTGTTGCTGTTTCCAGCTCTTCACATTTTCCATACACAAATATGATGTATGGCTGTAAAATTCCTCTTAAATAAATTATCCATCCTGAAAAATTTCGCATTTCTAATCTATGCCCTTTCACATTTATCCATTTCTCAACGCTTTCATTCCATATTTTGCATTTTATTGGCAGTAATGAAGGACCATAGTAAGCGATATAAACATAGCTATCGTTTCCCTTTCCCCAGTTTTCTTCATGAAAGCCATTTACTTTAAAGTTATGGGCGGAGCCATATGTCATGATGTAAATGTTATGATATGTTTCTCCATCTCCATTTATTAAAGCAGTTTCATTGATGGGAGAAAATAAAATGGCAAGAATAAAAAGAGCAAGCAATGCTCCTTTCATGAAAATGAAATGAAAGGAAGTTTATGAAATTTTGCAATTATGAGGTATTTTGAGTTTCCTCACCATTTTCATTACTCCAGAGCCAATTATTTCATGCCAAAATATGCTTTTACACTTCCTTTTGGTGTTAAAGCAAATATTTTCATTGTATCTTCTGCTTCATTTCCTTTTTTATCCCATGCAATTACTCGCAGGGTGTAAAACCCGTAATAGTTCTTATACTTCCCCCAGTACCATGTATTATCTGAGGCGTGATATAATGTGTTATCCTGTTTGAGAAGCATCCTCACAGCATGCGCACTCATGGAAGAAATACCCGATACTTTATCCTTTGCCTCTGCAACGATTATCATTCCTCCAATTATAATGGTTAGATTCATGGGCAACGATATTACTTTCTTTCCATTTATGTAAAGATATCCTTTTTCTGGCTCTAAAATTTTAACTATTGGAGGAATGGTATCCACTTTAAAAGATTCTATTAAGGGGCAATAATCGCAATTATCTCCTCCTTCTATACAATATGGTTCATCTCCAATTCCATCTTTATTTTCATCACTGCCATCATAATCGCTCCAGTAATTTCCAACGTTGCCATTATCCCATGAATTTTCTCCGTTGTCGTAAGCGGATATGCTGTTGTTGAGGATATCATTGAAGTAAATCAAGTTGTTGTATGAACTTTCAGCATATATGCCATACCCATTTTCTTCGATGATGCATTCTGTAATGGTAACATTGTTACATCTTTCCATATAAATACCCATTTCATTTTTTCTGATGTTTGAAAGAGATATTGTTATGTTACTGCAGTTTATGAGAGAGACGCCATTTGAGCATGAAAAAATATCGCATCTCCTTATCCCTCCGTTTTTTGCATTTTTTTATAGTCAATCCCTTATCACAAAAATCGCAGTATTCAATAATGAAATAAGCATCTGTATTCTTTATTATTAGTTTGCTAAAATTCCACCCTCTTATGAGAAACGGGTTTTCTCTGCTTCCGTTTCCTTCTATAACTCCATTTTCTTTAGTAAAGTCATCATTTCCATTTATGATAATTTCTCCTTTTTCTTCTCTTGTTCCTATCGCATATAAATAGCCCCAGTCTCCTTTCTCACTACCAAACCATGTGCCTATATATATTGTTCCATCTCTTCCTATAGCCATAGGAGATGGATAGCAGTAGTCATATGGAATATCGCTATGGAGCATTATTCTCCATTTTATAGTTCCATTCGGATTGAAGGCATATAGATAGCCATCTTCACGAGGATATGTTGGTGAGACTTTTTTGGTTGCTGCTATGTATATTGTTCCATCTGCTCCTATTACAGGAGGAGTTGGATACTGTCCAACATGCTTATGCCATTTTTTATTTCCATCTTTATCCACAGCATATATTCTTCCTTCTCCAGTTCCAAAATATAGAGTTCCATCTTCAGCAATAGCAGGAGGATATGAAGTAGCACCATATACCTCATTATCTGGCTTAAAATCCCATTTCAGAGTTCCATTTGGATATAATGCATATAATCTGTTGTTTCCCCACCACTGGTCAGTTCCAAAATAAATTATTCCATCTTCTCCTATCGAAGGAGAAGATACCCTAGTTGCTTTTGTTTTATACCTCCATTTGAGATTTCCATTTGATACATAAACTGCATACAAGTAACTATCTGTTGCTCCACCATATAGTATTCCATCTTTTCCTATCGCAGGAGACCATGCAACAGTTGCTTCTGTCGTAAAATTCCATTTTATTGTTCCATTCGGAAAGACAGCAAAAAATTTTGCAGGAGATGGGTTCGGATATGAAATAGAAAATATGCCTGCATATATTGTTCCATTTTCATCTAACGAAAGATCATTTATCCAATTCCCTAAAGAAATTTTCCATTTTTCCTCTCCATCTGGAGTAAATGCATAGAGATAACCTTCCCATGTCCCAACATATATTGTTCCATCCTCACCTATTGCAGGGGATGTCCTAATATGAGAAAACCCATATTTTGTTTTAGGTGGAATATTCTTTATCCATTTTATTGTTCCATTTGGATTTATTGCATATAAAGTACCGTTTTTAATTGGACCTAATCCACCAACGTATATAGTTCCATCATTTGCTATAACTGGAGAACCCATTATTACTCCTGTATTTATCTTCCATTTTATTTTTCCCTCATTTGTGCTTGTGTCATATTCACTTCTTCCTGTGTGCTGGACATCGTGGCAGAACATTGGCCATGGGTGAGATGATGTATTTTCATCTTTCTCTATAGTTTCTGCAAAGCTAACAGAAAGCATCGTTATTACTACGAGTAACGTGACATAAATTCGCATGATAATGAAAATGTGAAGATTTTATGAAATTAATGCAGCAGAAGGGATGGCAAAGAAACATCGCCAAGCGGGTTGAATATTTTTATCGGCCATATATCATCAGATACAACATATCCGTCATCATAGTATGCTTTTATATAAAAGAGATGCCATTCTTTTTTATTATCAAATGCCCTGTATCTGCATTTACATTCAAATGGAGGCGAATAATCTGTGCAATAGAGAATTGGAGGAGTGTCGCTATAACGATCTTCTATGTAAAATTCAACCTTTTCCACATGTTCTGGAGATTTTACTTCTACCTCTATTGTTATCCCTCCTATTATAATTGTTGCCACCCCACCTAATTCAAAATATCTGTTTCCAAATTTCCATACCTCTCTGTCAAAAATGTAAAGATATGGTATTTTCGGTCTTGTAATGAAAACATCTCTTTCTATGCCCTCCTTTATGGCATATAAATAGCCATAACCACCATACCAATCGTTCCATGTTGCAACATACACTGTTCCATCTTTTCCTATGGAAGGAGAGCGAGGCCATGCACTAATGTATGGTTTAGCGCTTGTCAGTTTTATCTCATATTTTTTCTTTCCATCGGGAGTAAAAGCATATAAATAAGCATTGTCTGGACCACTCCATCTATCATATCTATTACATGCAACCCATATTGTACCATCCTTCCCTATTGCAGGAAGAGTTGAATATTTATATGGGGTGTAATTCGTGGACAAATAAGCATACCATTTTATGCTACCATTTTCTTTATCCAATGCATACAATTTTCCCTCATATGTTGCAAAATAGAGGGTATCATTGGTTACGGCAAATCCATGAGTACCTCCCTCCAATGGATTAAAAGGAGACATCCATTCCCATTTCTTTGTTCCATTTGGATAAATTGCGTATATTTTGTTGTATACAGCTGGATTACCTGTTGAACAATAAATCACCCCATTTTTGTCTATAACAGGAGTGGAAGCATGATATCCAATCTCTCCTATCTCCACTCTCCACAATATTCCTCCTTTATTTTGACTCGTATCATATTGGCTTACTCCACTGTGCCTTAAATCATGT
>JAGHBD010000149.1 GCA_021161135.1 Thermoplasmata archaeon | reverse complement strand
GCACCACTTTATATCCACCATCAACAAAAGCAGTTGGATACCAGTAAAAATTATAGTCATTTTTTATTCGCTGATACGCAAAATCATTTTTATCTCCAACCATCATCACATAATAGAATGGCAATTCCCCTTTACTATACAAACTATACAACGCTTCACTTGCTGCCGGACAATCTGGACAGTATGAGGCAGTTGCCACTTCTATAAACACAGCTGCATTTACAGCTGGAAAAATAAGAATAAGAATGGCTGCAAAAGCAATAACAATTGTTAATTTCTTCATATTAAAAGATGAGAAAGTGATATATAAAAGTTGCTTTCAGCGAAGGAAAGAAAAGGAGAAGGAGAATGGATTAAAGATAGTTTCATCATGAAAAATGGTGCATGAAAAATATGAAGGAGAGGCTGTGGTTCCATTCAAAAACCGTTCCCTCTTTCTTTAATCTTGTTCAAATTTTGAAAGATATCCCCTAAAAATTATAAATTCTTTTTTCATATCATGATGATGTATGTTAAAACTATTCCTGAAAAATGTTCTGGTTGTATGGTTTGTGAGATTGTTTGCTCAATGAAACACTGGAATGTTGTCAATAGATATAAATCAGGAATAAGGATAGAGAAAAGGAGTGTTATCGAGGATATACAGCATGTTTGCAGCCATGGCAATGAATGCAACTTTGAATGTATAGATGCCTGCAAATTTGATGCAATGAAGAAAAACAATGGTATTGTATACGTTGATTATGAAAACTGTGTTGGCTGTGGAGCCTGCGAAAAGGCTTGCCCGCTCAATGCTGTGTGGATTCACGAGAAAAAAGCTTATAAATGCGATTTATGCGGCGGCGAGCCGGAGTGTGTGAAATATTGTTCACAGGAGGCAATAGTTGTGGAGGTGTGAAGATGTATTGTTATGGGGGAAAAATTTTAAGTGTTGATTTGAGCACAGGGGAGGGAGTTAAAAAGACACTTGATGAAAAACTTGCATCTCGCTATTTAGGTGGAGATGGTTTTGGAGCATATTTTATGAATAAAATAGTAGATGCTAAAACAGATGCTTTCTCACCTGACAATGCCATAATAATTGCTCCTGGTTTGCTAACTGGTACGCCAGTACCCACTGCAGGAAAAACTGCCTTCTTTTCAAAATCCGCATTGAACAATGGATGGAATGAAAGTGTTATGGGAGGGCGATTTGGCTTTGCACTTAAACAGGCAGGATATGATGTATTGATTATAAAAGGGAAGGCAGAAAAGCTCTCATATCTTGTGATTAAAGACAATGAGGTAGCGATAAAATCTGCAGAGCATTTGAGAGGGGAAACAACAAGAAAGACGGCTGAAGAGATAAAGAAAGATGAAGGAGATGTTGTTGTTGCATCCATCGGAATAGCAGGGGAAAAACTTGTAAGATTTGCATGCGTTGATTGCGAGGAGAGGCAGGCAGGAAGAGGAGGCATTGGTGCAGTTATGGGAAGTAAAAATTTGAAGGCAATAGCTGTGTATGGAGGCAATGACATAGAAGTGGCTAAGCCGGATAAAATGTATGAACTGATGGCAAAATATTATGAAATAATGATAAATCATCCATCCTTTGAGGATGATGGTAAATATGGCACAGGGGAATTTCTTGAATGGATGAACAAGGAGCGTGGAACATTTCCAACAAGAAACTGGAGAGAGGGTGTTTTTGATGAGAGGAAGGAAATCGATCCATATTACTGGGCTCCAAGATATGCAGTTAAAAATAAAGCATGTATCCAATGTGTGAAGCCGTGTGGCAAGGCATTTGTAATGAAAAAATTTGAGGGCATGGTTGATGGTGTTGAATATGAAACTCTATACTCTCTTGGCTCAAATTGTGGAGTGGCCAGCATAGAGCATGTTGCTAAAGGTAATGAGCTGTGCGATTTATATGGCATCGATACAATCTCCACAGGAGGAGTTATTGGTTTCATAATGGATCTCTACGAAAATGGATTAATTAGCAAAGAAGAGGTAGGTGTTGATGCAAAGTTTGGTAATGGCGATGCAATGCTTGAGTTAATAGAAAAGATTGCACATCGTGAGGGTATAGGGGATGTGCTGGCTGAAGGAGTGAAAAAGGCAGCAGAAAAAATTGGGGGTGAGGCAAGCAAATATGCTGTTCATGTGCGGGGCATGGAGCCGCCAGCTTATGATGTGCGAGGCATAAAAGGTATGGCCCTCGCCTTCATGACGTCTCCTCGTGGAGCATGCCATCTTCGCTCTGGTGCGTATGCTCTTGAGCTTGTGGGCAAATTCTGGAAATTTGAAGGAGTTGATAGATTCAGCAGCGATAATAAAGGGAAGGAGATAGCAGAAATGGAGAATTTCATGGCTATATATGATGCCTTGGGCGTGTGCAAATTCAGCAGAGGAATTTTCCTTCTTAACTTTGATGAGATATTGGATGCTGCAATAGGAAAGGCGCTGAAGGAGGAAGAATTACTCGTTATAGGAGAGAGAATATGCAATCTCAAACACATATTCAACATAAAGGCGGGATGGAAGAAGGAAGATGCGAGATTGCCAGAAAAAATTCATAAGCCTATACCTGAAGGTGTTTCAAAGGGAAGCTATGTTAGCGAGGAAGAGGAAAAGAAAATGCTCTCAGACTATTTTGCAGCTCGTGGATGGGACAAAAATGGTGTGCCAACGAGGAAAAAGCTTGAAGAACTTGGTATAGAAGAGTTCATGTCATGAAATTTTTTTCCCTTTTTCTTATTTTTATGATTGTTGCATCATCCATATCATTGGAAAGAAATGAAATCGTGCCCCTTTATGATAAAAATGATGCTGCCCATTTCAAATACTATGAAAATGAGAGTCATTTAATAAACTGGTATGAATGGTGGTATGCCAATCTGAAGAATAATGAGGAGGGAGTGATAGCATTTTTCTTCACCTTTGGAAATTTAAACACCTTCTCCCGGTTAGTGGGCGTATTTATATCCTATCTTAATGAAAGCGAGAGCATTGAGGCAATAATTTGCCATCCATTTCTTCCATTTCATCTCGACTATGAAAAATGCAATGTAAGCATAGCGGGCAACAGGTTTTATGAGGAGAATGGAAAATTCTTTATTGAATTTTATGGCAGGAATCTGAAGCTTAGAATGGAAATGGAAGCATATGGCAAAAGGTATGGAAGTGAGGCTAAAATAAAAGACTGGCAGTGGGCTGGATGGTATGTCGCCGCCCCTTATGGCGTCGGCAAAGCATGGATTGAATATAAAGGAAAGAGAAAATATGTTGAAGGAGCTGCTTATCATGATCACAACTGGGGGTTTTCAAAAATGCATCGCTTTTCATGGGACTGGGGAGAATTTAATGTTGCCAATAGATATGCAATAATTTACGGTATAGCTGGAATTGATGATGAGATGAGAGGTGGAGTGCATTTCGTAAATAATAGCAGCCATATTTTCATTCCGTATGACAAAATAAATGTTGAATATCTGGAATGGAGAAAAATTGGATGGGCTGAAAAGCCTGTGAAAATCCATTTATATGGTGGAAATAAAAGTTTGAGCATTGATTTTTATGTTGAACTGCACAGAGCATATATTTTAGGATATAAAAACGAAGGAAAACCCTATCTCCTTGGAAAAGCATCTGGAAAAATATGGGTAAATGGAAAAGAAATGGATTTTGAAAGCATCGGCTTTTATGAACATCACGGGTTTATTTAATCACTCCATTGCCTCAATCCTTATTTTACTACCCTCCTCAATTTTTATATCGCCCTCCAGTCTGGCAAAAAGGTTGACAGGGGAAATTGCGAGTGGTTTCCTATCTTTACTCACCGGTGTAGGACCAAGAAAAATGCATATTGCTTTTCCTTCCGGCCAGTAAGCAATGTCACCAACTTCCATCTCTGTTTGAGCATTTTCTTCATCTATTTCGATGTCAGTGCAGAAATAGTATTCTTCTCCCCATTTTATTGCAGTGCCTTCTATTGGCAAGTTTTTTAGAATGGCGTTTGCAGTTTTCGGATTTTTATCCAAAATTTTTGCAACTGCTTGGCTATCTTTACATACTATACGAATGCGAGGCATGTAAATGAAAGACGGAGGAAGTAAAAAAGTTGTGTTTTCGCCTTTATTGGTTAGTTGGGATGTATCGCATCGTTTCTCAGAATATCAAGCTGTTTCGCTCTGCCATCTCTATATGAGCTTTTGCATCACCAATAATATAATCACCATGCCCTGGATACAAATTTGCCACATCAAGTTGTTTGAGTTTTTTTATCGATTTTATGAGCTCAAATTTATCTCCTCCCAGAAAATCAGTTCTTCCTATACCTCCATAAGCAAAAATAGTATCCCCAGAAAAAAGAGATTTAGATTTTTCCTCATATAAACATATACTGCCTTTTGAATGTCCTGGCGTATAAATAACATGGAGTTTCGCATCCCCCAAATCAATTATTTCTCCTCCGTGCAATTTTACTTTCACTTCTGCCTTAGGTTGTTCTGCACCAAAAAAAGATGCACTCCAGTCTAAACCCTTTTCAAGCACCTCCGCTCCTCTCTCATGCATATAAATATCTGCATCACATATATCCTGCAGCGCCTTTACCCCTCCACAGTGATCAAAATGCTCATGAGTAAGGATTATGTATTCAACGTCTTTAGGATTTACATAATTCTGCATTTCATCAATTAAATCATTCATATAAAAGCCAGTGCCTGTATCTATCACCGCGATTTTTTCAGCCAGAATTAAATAAACATTTGATTCAAAGCCAAAGCCGAGAAGGCGGGCAACATGCATACAGTAAAGTTTTTCTCCTCTATTTATATTTGATGTACATGGCAAGCAGAGAGAAAATTCTTGAAAAAATCGAGGATCTCAATGAAATGAGGGCGATGGTGAAGGAGGATTTAGAAGAGCTTGAGAAAAACAGAAAGAATATGGACGAAAAGAAATATATGAAGTTGAAAACGAAATATGAAAAGAAGCTTGAAAAAATACGGAATAAAATAAAGCAACTCGAAGAGAAACTCAAGAAGATACCAACATAACTTAATTCTTTTATATTGCTTTTTTATTATAGTTATGCCCAAATACATTGTAGTTACAGGAGGCGTTTTATCTGGATTGGGCAAAGGAATAGTAACTTCTTCCATAGCTCTGCTTTTGAAGAGCAGAGGTTATAAGATTACAGCAATAAAAATTGATCCATATCTCAATTGCGACGCAGGCACAATGAACCCTTTTCAGCATGGTGAAGTATTTGTTTTGGAAGATGGTGGCGAGGTAGATTTGGATTTGGGAAATTATGAACGCTTTCTTGATATAAATCTAAGCAGGGACAATAATATCACGACAGGTAAAGTTTATAAAAATGTCATTGAAAAAGAAAGGCGGGGTGACTATCTTGGCAAAACGGTGCAAATCGTTCCACACATCACAGATGAAATAAAAAGTTGGATAAGAAGGGTGGCTGAGGAAAGAGATGCTGATATATGTGTTGTTGAAATAGGAGGAACCGTTGGAGATATAGAATCGATGCCTTTTTTAGAAGCTGTAAGACAACTCCATCTTGAGGAAGGAGAGGAAAATGTTGTTTTTGTTCATACAACACTTGTACCGGTTCTCAAAGTTGTTGGTGAGCAGAAAACGAAGCCCACGCAGCACAGCGTGAAAGAGCTTAGAGCAATTGGTATATCGCCAGATATAATTGTTGCCCGCTCCACAGAACCGTTGAAAAAAGAGACAAAGCAAAAAATATCTCTTTTCTGTAATGTGCCAGTTGATGCCGTCTTTTCATCGCCAGATGTTGAATGCATATACGAGGTTCCTCTTGTGCTTGAAGAGCAGGGGTTATCAAAATACATCTTAGGAAAACTCAATCTCTCATACAGAGAAGCTGATCTGGATGAGTGGAGGGATTTTGTGGGCAGAATCAAAAATGCAAGTAAAGTTGTGAATGTGGCAATGGTGGGAAAATATACGGCGCTGGGCGACTCTTATATAAGCATACTCGAAGCTTTCCGCCATGCTGGCGCCGAGTTAGATACAAAGGTGAATGTTGTATGGATTGAAGCAGAAGAAATAGAGGAGGGGAGGGAAATAGGAGATGTAGATGCTATTCTTGTGCCAGGTGGATTTGGAGAGAGGGGGGCTGAGGGAAAAATAATGGCGATAAAATATGCAAGAGAAAATAACATTCCTTTTCTGGGCATATGCTTTGGCTTTCAGCTGGCAGTCGTTGAATATGGAAGAAATGTTGTTGGCTTGGATTGTCACTCTACTGAAATAAAGCCAGATACAAAGCATCCAATTATCATGATTTTGCCAGAGCAATATGGTGTTCAGCAGCTCGGTGGCACAATGAGGCTGGGGGCGCAACCAGTTATTATTAAAGAAGGAACACTCGCCCACAAATTATATGGAAAAACAAAAATTTATGAAAGGCATCGCCATCGCTATGAAGTAAATCCTGAATATGTAGAAACGCTGGAGAAACATGGTCTTGTGTTTTCTGGTGTTGCAGAAGACAGGATAAGAATGGAAATTCTGGAGTTGCCTGAGCATCCCTACTTCATTGCTTCACAATTCCATCCAGAATTTAAATCCCGCCCACTAAAACCGGCTCCACTATTCTACGGATTCATAAAAGCTGCTGTAGAGAAAAAATATGGCGTATAAACTTGTGGTATTTGATATGGATAACACCTTACTGAACGGAAGAACAATATTTAAAATAGCGGAAGAAAAAGGATTTATGGATAAATTGATTGAGATAATAGATAGCAAGGAGGAGGCATATAGAAAGACGATAGAAATAGCAAAGTTGCTAAGATGTATGAGGGAGAAAGAATTTTTGAAAATATTCAGGAAAATACCCCTAAATAAAAATGCAGAGTATGTGGTGAAAGAGTTGAAGAAAATGGGAATGAAAATAGCGATAGTGACGGATAGCTATCAAATAGCAGCTTTAGATTTAAAGGAAAGATTAGGCATAGATTATGTATTTTCAAATGAGCTCGTGGTGGAAGATGGACATATAACAGGAGAGATAATGCTGAATAACAAGATGCTAACAAAAAAATTTGAGGAATGCAAAATCCATTCCATTTGTAAAAAAGAAGTTCTTCAGAAATTGTGTAAGCAACTTGGGATAGAAACAAAGGAAGTGATAGCGGTTGGAGATAGTAGCGTGGATATATGCATGTTGAAAGAGGCTGGATTAGGAATTGCATTTAATGCAGATTATGGGGTTAGAGAAGCTGCAGATGCCAGCATAAGTGATTTAAGCGAAATATTAAAATATGCTGCGAGGGTGTGAGACATGGATATAAAACAGGAAGAGGTTACAACGCTTCATGATATTTGTGTTGATAAGGAGGAGTTAATAAAGAGTATAAGAGAGGTTGCAGTAGAGCGTCCGATTACCATCATAATGCCAATGCTTTATAGGGAGATAAAAAATAGGGCGATAAATAACATTGTTAAGGGCCTTAACAAATGTGATTATGTTGAAGATATACTTATCCCCCTATCTGCGGAAAATAAAGAAGAGTTTGAAAAAGTAAAAAGGTTTTTTTCAAAGCTTGAGACAAAACATTACGTGATCTGGTGTAATGGAAGAAAAATCACAAAGTTACTGCATGAGCTGAAGGAGGAAGGAATAAATGTGCTGAAATATAAAGGCAAGGGAAGAGATGTGTGGATAGCTTTGGGCATAGCAAGCCTTCGCTCATATGCCATAGCTCTTCATGATGCTGATGTGCAAACATACAATGAACTCATTCCAGCAAAACTTCTTTTTCCCATTCTTGAGCCTGAGCTTGATTTTAAATTCAGCAAAGGTTATTATGCAAGGGTTAATTTGCAGAAAAACATTATTTATGGAAGAGTATTTCGTTTATTTTTACATCCATTGCTCAAAGCTTTAGTGGATGAAATAGGATATGAGCCAGATTTTCTGAATTTTTTAAGGGCGTTTCGTTATCCTCTGGCGGGAGAGTTTGCAATGACAAAAGATGTTGCCATAGATGTTGATGTGCCGGGCGACTGGGGAATTGAGATAGGTATACTTGCGGAAATATACAGAAATGTGGCAAGGAAAAGGATATGCCAAGTGGATTTGGGCTTTTATGAGCACAAGCATCAAGAGCTCGGTAATAAGGAGAGCGGTTTGGTAAGAATGGTGAGAGATATATTCAAGACTTTGCTAAGAGTTTTAACAGAGGAGGATCGGGTTCAGATTTCAGATTCCTTTCTTACATCTCTTAGAGTGGTTTATCAGAGGGTGGCAAGAGATTGCATAAGGCAATATCATGCAGACGCGGTCTTTAACCATTTGAAATATGATCGCCATTTGGAGGAGACAATAGTTGAAAGATTCAGCAAACATATGCTTGAGGCTGGAAAGGAATATTTAAAAAAACCAATAGGAGCAAGAATTCCTGACTGGCTTCGCACAATATCTGCAAAAAGGAAAATACGGGAGGAATTGTTCAACACAGTGGTGGAAGAAAATGAGAAATGATATTCCTTTTCATCTTATGAAAAAAATTGAGAAGATAGGAGCAGTTGATATTGTCGTCGGTGTTCTATGTAAAAATGTCGAAACCACAATATTTCATGTTCTCAATGTCATAAGCGATGGCTTGCACAAATATTTTTCAGAATATAAAAAAATGATTGTAGTAAGCGACGGCTATTCATCTGATAGAACAGCTGAGTTGGCAAATATTTTTCAGCCCTATAACGGCATCGAAAAAATTGTTACAAATGACATAATAGAAGGTGGCAAAGGGGCAGGAGTAAAAACAATCTTTAAAATAGCTAGCAAACTAGATGCAAAAGTTGTTGTTCTGGTAGATGGGGATTTGCTGAACATAAGATCTGAGTGGATTTACGAATTTTCATCTCCAGTACTATATGGAAGAGCTGATTTGGTGGTTCCTTACTATATAAGAGATAAATATGATGGAGTAATAACAAATAGCTTGGCTTATCCCTTTACTCGAGCTTTATATGGCTTAGATGTAAGGCAACCGATAGCAGGGGAATATGGTATATCCAAGAATTTATATGAGGTATTGCTTCGACACCCTTTGTTTCCAAATGATTTTGGTATAGATATTTTTATTGTTACCTCCGCCTCAGCAAATGAAATGGAAGTGAAGGAGGGGCTATTTTCTTTGAAAATTCATGAGTCTACAACCCGCTATTTAGAGCCTAAAACCCTTATTGTGCCAATGTTTCGTCAGGTGACAGGAACGATGTTTGAACTGGCAGAATATTATGAGAATTATTGGAAGAGCAATAGGAGAAAGCTATCCGGAAGAAAAGCAAAAATTTTTTTGAAACAAAAGCCAATTCCAGCAAGTGTCGATACTAATAAAATTAGAGAATATTTTGAAAGAGAGTATGAAGCATTAAAAGAAACAATAAAAATTATTATTCCTCCTCGTCTAATGGAGAAAGTGAATAAAGCGGTTAAAAATATAGGAAATTTTGATGCAGAGACATGGGCGGAAGTTGTTTATAGTTTCGCTGCATTTTATAAGAGGGTAAGAGATAAAAAAGAGAGGAATGTTGCCCTTCATGCACTAAAAACTTTATGGTTAAGAAGATTTTTAAGCTATGCCATTGAGACAAGAGATATGGACTGGAATGAAGCGGAAGAGATTATCCAAAGGCAAGCAAGAATTTTTGAGGATAAAATGGAATATCTTCTTTCCATATATTGATGCTAATTTTTATTTTTTCAGCAAAACAAATTCTTCAAGAGATAATTTCCACTTTGTTAATGATCTTAATTCAACTCGCCAAAGTCGCCCAAAATTATATGGAGTGGCGGTATGCGGGCTCGGGGGGATTCGAACCCCCGACCAACAGGTTAAGAGCCTGCCGCTCTACCTAGCTGAGCTACGAGCCCTGATGCAAAAATGCATTTTCGTATAAAAATTTGTTGCAGTTAATTAAAATATGCCTTGCTAATTTTTCATCATGCGTATTCTTATAATTTATGCTTCGATACACCATGGAAATACAGAAAAAATAGCCAGAGCAATTGCTGATGAGATGGGAGCAGATATTGTTAAAGCAAGGGATGCAGATGTGGAGAAAATAAAAGAGTATGATGTCATAGGATTTGGCTCAGGCATTTACTTTTTTAAGCATCATAAAAGCATTCTCAACCTTGTGGATAAATTGCCAGAAACAGCAAAAGATGCCTTCATTTTTTCAACCAAAGGCGGCACACCCGATTTCATAAATCATAGGGCATTAAGGAAAAAACTCCTTAGCAAGGGGTTCAGGATCCTCTCTGAATTTTCCTGCAAGGGTTATGACACATATGGCATCCTTCGCCTTGTAGGTGGAATAAATAAAGGAAAGCCGGGCATACGGGAAATTGAAAAGGCAAGAGAATTTGCAAGAAAACTGAAAGAAAGGCTAAATTAATCTCCTTTTCCTCTCCTTTCCATGTAAAATATTTTTTATCTTTTCCTTTTTCTCTTCCCACTCTCCGATGAGTTTTGCAAGTATTTCCGCCTTAACAAGAAAAATCCCCCATTTTCCATACCTTTCTCTTCCTAATACCAGTATTTTATCTCCTGCTTTTATCCCAAGTTTTTTCCTCAATTTGCTTGGTAAAACTATCTGGCCGCGCTCGCCGACTGTCACGCTACCGTAAAAGTCAATATCATCCATGAAAATAATGAAAAATCATGTATTTAATGTTTTTCACAAAATTTTAAATATTCAACTATATTACATCACACATGCTTGAAAAAATAGGGAGATGGATAAGCAGGTATCCATGGGCAGCAATAATTATTGTTCTCTTGATAACGCTCCTTTCTATAGCAAGTGTAGCCACTTTTGGATTAAAACAGGAGTTCGGTGAGGAAACTTTCATGCCAGATTTAGAGGAAGTAAAAGCAAATCAAGAGATTTTAAATAATTTTACATCAACATATGATGTAACCATATTAGTAAAATCAAAAAATGGCGACTTGCTAACAAAAAATGCATTAATAGAAATGCTCAAAATAGAAAAAAATATAGCAAATTCTTCACTAAGGGAGAAACTTTATACTCCTTTTATGCCCTCCTATTCCATAGGAAGTGTTGCAGATATTATTGCACAATTTATCTTGCAGCAGAAGGGAATAGAAAATCCAACATATGATGAAAAAATATCTGCATTACAGCAGATGAATGATAGCCAGATAAAAAATGTTATAAAAAATTTTTTAACTAATCCTTTTGCTCCTGCCGATATAAAAGCAATGTTTACAATGAGCTTGACAAAAGATTTTAATTTGAGCAATTTGAAGGCAAAAGGAACTATAATAAGAGTTAGTTTTAACTATACTATAGGAAAAGATGATAAGCTTGCATTGGAAACAGAAAAAGCATTAG
>JAGHBD010000073.1 GCA_021161135.1 Thermoplasmata archaeon | reverse complement strand
GCACCACTTTATATCCACCATCAACAAAAGCAGTTGGATACCAGTAAAAATTATAGTCATTTTTTATTCGCTGATACGCAAAATCATTTTTATCTCCAACCATCATCACATAATAGAATGGCAATTCTCCTTTACTATACAAACTATACAACGCTTCACTTGCTGCTGGACAATCTGGACAATATGAGGCAGTTGCTACTTCTATAAACACAGCTGCATTTACAGCTGGAAAAATAAGAATAAGAATGGCTGCAAAAGCAATAACAATTGTTAATTTCTTCATGTTTCACAATCTGTCATAATATAAAAGCCTTTTGTGCCACTTTCATATTAATCCTGATTTGTTAACTTTTTAAGTAGCTCAAGAACTCTTTCTCTGAACTCCTCCCTCTTTAGAGCCATCTCAATGTTTATGCGAAGCCAGTCAAATTTATCTCCGAGATCATATCTTTTTCCTTCGAATACATATGCATACAACTCCTCATTTTCAAGCATCATGTTCAGAGCATCCGTGAGTTGTATCTCTCCCTTTTTGCCAGGCTTTGTTTTTTCAATGTATCCAAAAATTTTTGGACTGAGGATATACCTTCCCATAACAGCAAGATTTGATGGTGCTTCACGAGGAGCTGGCTTTTCTACGAGTGCTTTTATTTTATAAACCCTGTTTTCAACCTCTTCAGCATCTACGATACCATATTTTGAAACATATTCCATCTCTACCTCTTGAATTGCTATAACTGAAGCATTATATTTTTCATACACGTCTATAAGTTGCTTTGTGCATGGCTGATTTGCCACTATTATATCATCGCCTAACAACACAGCAAAAAATTCATCATCAATATGCTTTCTCGCCATATATATCGCATGCCCTAAGCCGAGAGGCATTTTTTGGCGTATATAAAAAATCTCAGCCATCTCACTTATTTTTCTCACTTCATTCAGCTTTTCTTTTTCTCCTCTTTCCTCCAGAATTTTTTCAAGTTCATATGCAACATCAAAATGATTTTCTATGACCTCCTTTCCTCTTCCTGTAATTATAACAATGTCATCTATACCAGAATTTATCGCTTCCTCCACAACATATTGTATGGCGGGTTTGTCTATGATGGGAAGCATTTCTTTGGGGCTATTCTTTGTGAGAGGGAGGAATCTTGTGCCTAAGCCGGCGGCGGGTATGACGGCTTTCATGATGATTGTAATTGCATTTCCTTTAAGAGATTACCGCTTTCTTTAACACTTCTATAAAATCATCTGCTGCAACACCTATGCCTTCAATGTTTTCAAAAAAGCTATTGATTATTTCTTCCGCCTCCTCTATATTTTTCCCCCTCAAATTTTCCTCGAGTTTTTCAAGCATCTCCTCGGGGTGAATGAAAAAATCACCCGTAAATTTAATTTCCTTTATTTTCCTCCCCTCAACTTCTATCTCGCACTTAATTAGTTTTCCTCCTTTAACCTTCTTCTCACCTTTTGAAATTCCATTCTTTGCTTTCATATTTTTTCACCAATTTTCTGGCAATTTCAGTTTCTTCTTCTCCAATGCCCTCTTCTTTAAATTCAATAGATAATTTTTCTTTAAATCCCTCTATCAAAGCTTTAATAATTTCCTCATCGCTTATTTTTCCTATCTCCTTTTCAATAGACGTAACTCTTTCCTCAACGCTTTTTATATTTTTATCGCTTATTTTTTCTTTACTAACTTTAAGCAGGGAGAACATTTTTCTTACATTCACTTGCAACAATAATGTGCCATGTTGTAAAATGTTACCATATTTCCTTGTTTGAGCACTTCCCGATATTTTCTTTCCATCTACCACTATATCATTTATGCCCGCTTGCTCGGCTTCCAGTCCAATTTTTTTTAGTCCACGGGCTAGTGCCCCACATATAATTTTGTATGACTCCAGGATTTTTTCTGGCATGAAATGCTGGGGGCAAACAAAGGAATATGTTATCTCGCCCTCGCTGTCATGATATACAGCACCTCCACCAGTGATGCGGCGCACCACATCTACGCCCTGCCGCTCACAGAGCTCCAGATTAACCTCATTTTTGATGCTCTGGAAATATCCGATGGATATGGCAGAAGGCTTCCATTTATAGAAGCGAAGAGTGGGTTTTCCAGATAAAAGCAATGCCTCATCTATGGCCATATTTTCGTAGGCATTTCTATAGCCGTGTATAATAAGGCGAAATTTCATATGGTTAAAAGAGAGGGGTTTTTAAATATTCATCGTGAGAATGGCAAGAAGAAAAGAGAGGAGAATGACGGGGGCAAATGGGTGGCTTATAAAAATAAGCACATCATTGCGGTATTTCTCTATTTCCTTTATTTCTTCTTTGCTTAAGCCCATATAGGATGGCTTGGCAATGATTTTGCCATCTATTTTCTCTCTTCTGAGAATCCTCATTATGAAAGATGTCTCCATTTTCTTTCTATGCACGATGCCATTCTTAACATAAATTGTCTCTGCAAGCATTTCTCCAGCAAGTTTTTCCGATACCTTTTCTCTTCTTCTGCATGGAAGAAAAGAGGATGAGATGTCGGCTGAGATAGCAAATACAATTGCTGCAATGTAAGGTGCAAGAGCAGGATAATAAAAAGATAGAAAAACATATGCCGCCACCGCCACCGCCACTGAAAATAAAAGCAAAATCACGAATTTCATTCCTTTTCCCTGTTTAAAAGCATTTATTCCTCCAAAAATAAAATAATGGGCTAGGGAAACTATTGCAAGCATTACCAAAAAATGAGGTATGAAGGTTATATCATAAACAGTGGCGGATAACGCAACCAAAGCCATGAGCAGTTTTGCATCACCTCCTCCAAAAGCACTACTCCTCCATAAAAGCCATATGAAGAAAAAGGAAATCATTAACGGAATAAAAAGATGCCATGCCCTATAATTTTTAAGGGTAAATAGGATGATGCCAATAAAAATTGCTGGCAATGTGAGCCAGTTTGGTATCTCCTTTGTTTTTACATCTATGATGGCTGCTATGAAAGCAATAGATATGGCAAGAAAAATAATGAATTCATCAATCATTTTATCAATGCTGAAGGCTCCTCCCCGCCATGCCAGCTCATGCGAGGGCGCACTTTTATCACATGAACTGCCTCTGAAGTGTCGTCTATAATCAATGCCACTCCTTTTTCAGTTCCTATCTTTTTAACCGCCTCACCAATATCGCCCTGCATGTATGTGGGGCGCACTTTGTTTAATGCCTCTATATCTTCCTGAGCAGTGAGGCGGTGGCATATTATTATATCGCTGTGAGACATAACCTCGCTATCTAATGAACTGGGTCTTTGAGTTGCGAGTATCAGCGCTACCCCTGGCTGCCTTCCCTGACGCATCCATTGCTTTATCAGGACATCCTTTGCAATGCATTCTTCATGAGGAAGGAAAACATGAGCTTCATCTATGGCAAACCACGTTATAGGAATTTCCTCTACCCTTTCTTTTTTTCCGTTAATGAGCATTTCCTCATATTTTTTCCTCTCTCTTATCCTTCCCTCAAATATTTTCCTTGCAATAATAGCAACAATCACAATTTTTAACTCCTCGGGATATGGGGAGATGTCCAGTACAGATATTCTTCCTCCTTTTGTAATTTCATATATGGGGATGCCATTTCTATCAAAAATTTTCCACCCTTTAGCTGTATAAAGAAGATTCTCTGCAACTATCTTCGCCTCTTCCTTAATTTTCTCATCCTTTTGCAAAAAATCTATTATGTCATCTACATCATAATCTTTTAGTTCCTCCGCCGCCCTATTTATAGCTCTTCCTATGGCGGCAGCTACATAATCTGTTGGAGAAATATTGAAAAGTTGTGCCCAGTAATAACTGTTTAACTCAGATGTTTTTATCAGAAGGTTTTGAGCATCGATACCCTTTTTCCTATATTCCTCAACATTTTCTGGAGATGAAAAAATCTTTATACCGAATGCTTTGGCTTCTCTTTCCCATCTTTTAAGTTCTTTTTCCTGTCGATAATTTGGATGGCTAAGCGTCCAAAAAATGCCTAAGGTATCGATAATGACAATGCCGATATTTTTCCTTACCTCCTCCTCGAGCGATGCAAATTCTTCTATGAATGTACCCATTGTATATGATTTTCCATATCCTCTTTTTCCACAGATTAAAATAACATGTGGCTTGAGAGCATCAACATATACATGAGAGCCCAGAGAACCATCTAACGCATAATATCTGCCTATGTTGAGCATTCCTCCCCCTTTCTTCTCTCTCCTTCCAAGAACATAAAGCTTATCAGAAATCTTTGCTCTTTCCATCGAAAAGTATATAGCAGGACAATTAATTAAGCTTTGCATATGATTTGCAATTATGAGGTGAGAAAAGAGGGGGATAATAGAGTTGCAATTTTAAATTGTGAGGAATGTAATAATTCTTCCAGTTTGATGGATGAAAATTGTAGGGAAGGGATAATGGAGGTTTTGAGGAAAGAAGCAGATATTTCTCGCCTTATCCTACAGCATCCCTTCGTTAAAGTATTTGATGGCTACGCTCTTGATTTAATGAAAAGTTTGGCAAAATTTCTCGAAAGTTTAGATGCCATTGATGTGGTAAAAGGCAACGATGCAAAATGTGAAAATTGCCTCAAAGAAAGAAAAGAAAAACTTGATGAGATAAAGAGAATTGCCAGCAAGGATCCGATAGAAGCTTACAGGAGGATTAAAAAAGAGATGGCGAGGGAAGGGAAGAGGAGAAAAAAACCTGTGATACTAGATGATAATAACTGTGAGAGTTGCAGAAAAAGATATATAGAAGCGTTTATGCAGGCAATCAGAAAAGGAGAGCTTGATATTAAAATTGATGAGGGAAAAAGTAGCGATTATTATTATGTGTATGAAATGCAGCCGTATATGCGCCCCATATTTTTCGATACCTACATCCATCTCACTCCTCCTCCAGATGCAGTTTTTATTAAAAAAATATGAAATAAAGGGCGGCGGGCGCCCCCTGCAGGTTTATCTATACTCGCTGGCAACTCGCCCCGAAAAATTATATTTTGTTATTCCTCCCGAATACAATCTCTCTGAAGAGCATTTGAGAATTCTGCAGAAAGTGAAAGAAAAACTTGCCAAGCACAGGCCAAGCGACGCCTCCTTTATGGATCCAGAAACATCCCGCGATTACTTCACCAGATTTGCTAAGGAAACAATAAGGAAAGTTGCAGAGGAGGATGAAATCCATATTGATATGAAAGAACTTGAAATGCTTGCCGATATTTTTGCTAAATATACTGCTGGCTTAGGTTTGCTTGAAGACCTGCTTATGGATGAAAATATACAAGATATTTATATAAATGCACCTGTTTCAAACAATCCTCTCCACATTGTCTGGCAGGGAGAGGAATATACCACAAACATATACTTTTCTGAACAGGATGTTGAAGCTCTTTCCTCTCGTTTCAGAAGCCTGAGTGGGAGACCATTTTCCGAGGCTTCACCAATTCTTGATATGGGGCTTGAAAAATATGGTTCGAGAGTTGCAGCAATATCAAACCCTCTTACTCCTAAAGGAATAGCTTTTGCCATACGCCGCCATGCCATGACACCATGGACTCTTCCCAAGCTTGTCGCCAGAAATATGCTTACTCCAAAGGCTGCTGGACTGCTGAGTTTTCTTATAGATGGACAGGCAACAATACTTATTGCAGGTAGCAGGGGAGCGGGAAAAACATCCCTTCTTTCCTCCCTCATCTTAGAAATTCCACAGAGATTCCGCATCCTCACTCTCGAAGATACACCAGAGTTGCCCATCGAGCATTTACAATCACTTGGCTACAAAATACAGTCTCTGATTACACAGCCCATCACGGCAGGCGAAGGAGGAGGCGGGGTTGATCCGAAAACTGCTCTTCGCACAGCCCTCCGTCTCGGAGAATCTGTGCTTATATTGGGAGAGGTTAGAGGAGAGGAAACGAAGGTTCTTTTCGAAGCTATGAGAGTTGGGGCAGCTGGCAATGTTGTACTTGGCACTATTCATGGAGCAACGACGAGGGATGTTTTTGAGAGGATAGTATATGATATAGGCGTTGCTCCCACCTCATTTAAGGCGACCGATGTTGTTATTGTTGCAGCTCCAATAAGAGTAGGAGGAGGAATGGAAAAGAGGAGAAGGGTTATTCAAATATCTGAAGTTGTTAAAAGAGGATGGGGAAAAGAAGTTGATCCAGATAAGATTTTTGCAGACATCATGACTTATAATGCAGCGGAAGATATGCTGGAAGCAACGGATTTACTGGATATGGGGCAATCTGAGGTGATAGGGAGAATAGCCAAAGAATGGGGCATTAGTATTGAAGATGCTATAGAAAATATATCTCTAAGGGGAAGGATAAGAGAAGAGATGGTTAAGAGGGGAGAAAAAAATCCGAAGTTGCTGGAGGCGATGGCGGTGAGGGATGCAAACAATGCGTTCTGGATGCTGATTGAAGAAAGCATGAGAGAACATGGTTCGCCAGATTATGATGAAGTGGAGCAGAAATGGATGAAATGGTATAAAGATTATGTGAAAAGGATAGCATGAGCGAATGGTTTGATAAAGGGTGCAAGTTTGCTTTGAAGCATTTTTCATGGTTAATAGGAGATATGAAAAAGTTCAAACAAAAGGTGAATGAGAGAGTATCTAAGGAATTTATGGATTCATTAATTTTCACGGGCATAGATGCTGAACCTCATGAAATTATTTTATTTTCATATGCAGGTGCAATAATCGCATTTATCGCCGCTTTCATTCTCGATATTTTCCTCCTTGCTTTTTCAGGATTTTCATTGAGAAGCATTGGATATCTCACCATACTGCTTATGGTAATTGTAACGGTTTTACTTCCCATATTGGCTCTACAGATTATAAGCGAATATCCAAAAACCAAGGCAAAATATATGAAAATACATTCCCTTGGCGATATACCAGAAGTGTTGAGCTATATTGTAATGTATCTGAAACTCATTCCCAATCTGGAAAATGCCCTCCGCTTCGCTGCAAGAGAATCAAAAACATCATTGGCAAAAGATTTACGAAAACTTATGTGGGATTTAGAGGTGAGAATTCACAAAAGCATAGATGATGCAATCACCTACTTTGCCAATATGTGGGGAAAATGGAGTGACTATTTAAAGAGGGCAATGCATTTAGTAAGAAGCTCCATTCACGAAAGGAGCGAGGGAGAAAGAAACGTAACTCTTGATAGAAGTCTTGATGTAGTACTTGAAGGAACAAAGTCAATGATGATAGAATTTGCAAATAAACTTCATCAGCCAACTCTCGTAATATACTCCATGGGTGTTATGATTCCACTGGCTCTCGTCGCAATGTTGCCGGCCGCCGCAGCCGTGGGCTTGCGCCTTTCCATTTTTCAGATTTTCATATTTTACGACATTATTTTGCCTCTCCTTTTGTTTATTTATATAAGAAAGGTTTTGCTTGCGAGGCCAGCAACTTTTAATCCGCCGGCTGTGCCATCGGATCATCCAGCATTGCAGAAAATTAATAAAAAGGCGAATTTAATCGCCGCCATTTCTCTCGGCTCACTTATTACTATTCCAGGCATCGCTTTCATGCTCCTTCGCTTTTTACCTCTTGAAGGAACTCCTCTTGAATTTTTTGTGAAGCCTGCTGAGGAGGGAGGAATTAATGCATATTTTCCTGTAACTCTCTTTATTTTATGGGGAATTGCCGCTGCAGTTTCCCTCTATTGCTTAAAAACATATACGCCATACAAGAAAATAAGAGATGATATAAAGGAAATGGAAAAGGAATTTGCTGATTCTCTTTATGTTCTTGGAAAGAGAATTATGGAAGGTCGTCCAGCTGAGGAGGCATTTCATTATGCTTCCGAAACTCTGGAAGGCTCAAAAATGGGAGAAGTTTTCCGTCAAACTGCCTTCAATCTTCTTTCCATGAGAATGAACAGCAATGAAGCCCTTTTTGACAAAAAATTTGGCTCTCTCAAGCACGTTTATTCAGATAGAATACGAGCCATAATGCGTTTATTTGTTGAGGGTGTTAAAAGGAGCTATGTTGCGGCTGGTGTGGCGATAGTAAAAATAGCGGATCACTTAAAGCAGCTGCAGGATGTGGAG
>JAGHBD010000074.1 GCA_021161135.1 Thermoplasmata archaeon | reverse complement strand
GGCTATTGATGGTTATATAATAGAACTATGTACCAAAAATGATATAAAAATATGGACCTATGAGGAATATTTTTATTTTCAAAAGGTCGCAAAGACTGAAAAAAAATACGGCAAATATAGAATACTAGAATTCCTTACTGTAAGACCAGAGGAATTGGAAGAAACCAGTGATTTCCCACTAATATATCTTGCTGTTGGTAACAAAATAAATGGCGTATACCTACTTAATGTATCGATTCCAGTAAAACAACTTTTAAAACATGTTACAATAAAGAGATTACAAGATTGGTCTTCAGAAGGTTTTCAGAGGTTGATCGATGAGAAAAAGTTAAAAAAAATGAGAGAATATTTGGAAAGAGAATTGGCATTTTATCCCACAAATGTTGTATTGCTAGCAAGGGAGGATACAACGATAGAAAAAATTAACACTGACTCCATCCAGTTGGAAATAAGCGATAGTTCTATATTGCCTGACATTAAAAGAAATATGAGGGGGCACCTCTTTGTTGTTAAACTACCTAATACATATGATGCCTTCACTGTAATAGATGGGCAACATCGTTTATTTTCATATGTTTCTGATCATGATAATAAAAACATAAACATTCTTTCTACTCTTATACTAATCAAAGAGGAGGATGAGATGACTCGTAGTTTGA
This sequence comes from Thermoplasmata archaeon, assembly GCA_021161135.1. Taxonomy (GTDB): domain Archaea; phylum Thermoplasmatota; class E2; order UBA202; family JdFR-43; genus JdFR-43. Next base: position 12,600 of record JAGHBD010000074.1, on the reverse strand, counting down.
AAGATGGTGCTAAACTGTTTTATGATATAAATCAAAAACAGACCTATATAAAAGGAGAGGATATCATAGACTTAATGGAAAAAATTTCCCCCGAAGCTCCAGTGACAAAAGCTAATACCCTTCTCAAAAAACTAAATGAAAATGGTGTTTTGGAAAATAAAATAAGATTTAAACCATGGCAAGAAGATAGGATAAGAAGAACATCTTTGATAAGATACAGTGGGCTGAAACATATCTTTGACGAGAAAAATAAAAAAACGTATAAAATATTCTACAATGCTTATGAAAAACAAAATAAAATAAAAGATTATATCAACTTTTCATATGTCCTGATCAATAATTATTTATGGCAACTTTATAAACTCGTTAAAAAGAAATATAAGGAAAATGGTTGGGGAGAAAAATTCACAGAACTTTCTAAAGATATGACTTTAAAAAACTACTATCTTTTTTCTGCAGTCTTTATCGGTGCAATGATTAGATTGCTTAGACATTTTCTCTCTGAGAAAAGCCAAAGAGAATTTGATATTTTGAATAGACTAAATGTGGTGTTTAAAGACAAAGAAAATGCTAATATAAATAACAGTAAATTACAAAAGCTTTTTTATGATGGTCTTAACGAGATAGCTAAAAAATACGATTTCACCAAAGAAGAATTCGATCGACAGAAGGGATGGGGCCCTAATAAATGGGCTAAGATAGAAGCAGATCTATATAGCCTGATTCGTAGAAAATATCACAATTTTGGGGACGCAGATCTTTTGTCTCCAAAATACCTTAAATGACATTAGATAGATGTATTGCTTATTCAAACAATAAATCTCCTACAGTTACTCTTTTATTCCTCCTGCCATTTATTATCATGCTTGTGTTTCTGCATGGAATGTGGTGCAACAGCAATGTATGGCACAATTTTATAGAATATTTTAAAGCAAGAAATTACAGATGTGAAGCAATTGATATAAGGAAAGGTCTCGATTTAAAGCAGGCAACATTTATGGATTACGTTGATAAAGTTGCTTCCATGATTAGTAAAGATGATGTACTCATTGGTCACTCTATGGGCGGGCTCATAGTGCAAAAGGTGACAGAAAAGAAGAAAATAAAAGGAGGAGTTGCTATATGCACTGCCCCACCAAAAGGTGTGGGTTTTAGGAATTTCTCCCTCACTCTTCACTCTTTAAAATTTTTGCCTAAAATAATCGCAGGCAAGCCTTTTATGCCCAGCAGGAGCTTTGTGAAAAAATTCATCGCAAATTGTATAGATGAAACAAAAATTGACAAAGTTGTTGAAAAAATGGAGGTGGATTCGCCCCATGTTGCATATGAATTGGCGATGGCGAAAATAAGCGTTGATGAAAGAAAAATACAAAGCCCCCTTCTTTTTATAGCTACAAGAGAAGACAGAATATCGTCTCCAGAAATTGTGAAAAAAATTGCAGAAAAATATAATGCCAAATTTATTGTCAAAGAAGGCTGCCACTGGATTTTTGATGAATGGGAAGAAATAGCGGAGGAAATAGCAAAGTTTTTAGTTAGGATATATGAATGAAAAGACTCCATTCTATTTTCAAAACGAAAATTTCTAAAAATATAAGAATAAAGCAGCATTTCTCATTATGATTAAAAATGCTTTATATGCTTCTACGCCTGACAAATGGAAACTCGCTCTGAAAAGATATAAGCCCACAAAAGGAAAAATTTCGAAATACCCTGTTATTTTATGCCACGGCCTTGGAGCTAACGCTTCCTGCATGGATTTTGGAAAAGAAGGAAGTAAAAAGTGGGAGAAATATAGTCTGGCAGCATATCTTTATGAGGGAGGGGAAAGTGGGATAAAATTTGATGTATGGGTTGCGGAGCTAAGGGGGAGAAATGGAAGCCAAACATTCAGCCCTTTGAGGCATCCAGAGAAATACAACTGGTGTATCGATGATTATATTACAAAGGATATTCCTTCAATAATAAGCTTCGTTCGCCGCACATACTATAAGGAAAAGAGGCGCCGCCCAAAAGTTTTCTGGGTGGGAAAAAGCATGGGTGGGATGATTGCCTACGCATATGGGGAAGGAAAAGGAAAAAGATTTCTCAAAGGAGTTGTTACCATGGGCTCACCAGTAGCCTTTGATTATGTTGCTGGCAAAGAGTGGCCAGCCTTTTTCAAATCCATCGCAAAACATCTTTATCCGAGAAGATTTTCAATGCCAGTAAGATGGATTAAAGTTGTGGAGAAAGTCGGAATGCTCGATAAATTGCGCCATTTAATGGCGAATGAGAAGAACATATACAAAAAGGTGCTTGATGAGTATATCGAAAAGGGATTGGACAATACCATTGCATCCAAAATTTTTTCTCATTTTGCCATTTTCATAAAATATCACGATTTCTGTCAGTATCCGAAAAATCCATGGCTCTACGATCTGCTACATTATTTTCCTTTTCTCCGCTGCCACCTTGCCCCATACAGCTATAAATATAACCTAAGAAAATTCACCGTTCCTCTTTTGGCTATGGCTGGCAAAGGTGATAAAACGGCGCCGCCAGAGGAAATAAAATTTGCTTTCAATAATGTTGGAAGCAAAGACAAAGAGCATATAGTATTTTCAGAAGAAAATGGCTACTCTGCAGATTATGGTCATATAGATTTGAATCTCGGCAAAAAGGCAAAGGATGAAGTTTATCCAGAAATACATAAATGGCTAGTGGAGAGAACAAAAGTATAAGTATAACTTCTCAATCCACATTTTATGAAAATAGCTGTCGAAACCTTAGACAGAATACCTGTTGAAAAGCAGAAAGTTGAAATTGTTGAGCGAAAGGGTATGGGCCATCCTGATTCCGTCGCTGATGGACTGGCAGAAAGTGTTTCTCGTGCTTTATGCAGGGAATATCTCCAGAACTTTGGCTATATTTTGCATCATAACACAGATGAATGCCAGATTGTTGGTGGACAATCTCAACCATCTTTTGGCGGAGGCGTAATAATTGAGCCAGTTTATATTTTACTTGTTGGAAGAGCAACTGCGCTTTTCGGAAACAAAAGATTGCCAATAAGAGCAATAGCTGTGAAAGCTGCTCATGAATATCTGGAAAAAAATTTCCGCAATTTGAATGCAGATACAGATGCAATAATAGATTGTAAGATATGGGAGGGCAGCCAGGATTTGAAAAGCGTTTATGATCCAAGAAGAAAACTGGCCAACGATACTTCTGTTGGCGTTGGCTACGCCCCATTAAGCGAGACAGAAAAATTGACTCTTCAAATGGAAAGATACATCAACATAAACTTGAGGAGCAGTTATCCAGAAGTTGGAGAGGATGTTAAAGTTATGAGTTCCAGAATAGAAGATAAGATAAATATTACAGTTGCAATTGCAATGGTCGATAAGCATATTCCTGATGCTGACCATTATATAAGTGTAAAAGAGGAGATAGCAGAGGAGCTGCTCGATTTTGCCACAAAATTCACCGAAAAGGATGTAAGCCTTGCCATCAATACTGCAGATGATTACGAAAAAGGGGTTTATTATCTCACCGTAACTGGCCTTTCCATGGAAAATGGCGATGATGGAAGCGTTGGAAGAGGAAATAGAATAAACGGCTTGATTACGCCAAATCGCCCCGTTTCTATGGAGGCGGCGGCTGGTAAAAACCCTGTAACCCATGTTGGCAAACTATATAACATTACAGCTACAAGAATTGCAGAAGATATCGCGAAAAATTATGAGATCGATGAGGCATATGTCAAAATGCTTTCGCAAATAGGCAGACCAGTGACAGACCCAATAGTTGTTGGAATAAGCGTTGTTGGGGGAAAGATAGATTCAGGAGTAGAGGAAATCGTAAAAGAAAGGCTTGAAAAAATATCAGAGATAAAGGATGAAGTACTTGCCGGGAAACTCAAAGTATTCTGAAATCATGCTATATTGAATTTACTCAGGAACTCGTTGAGCACTTCCTCCAGTTCTTTTTCTGTATCTTTTCCAACACCATATCTTACTCTTATTACAGGCTTATTTACATTTATAAGCCTTGCCAGATTTATGGGCGTGGCTGCAAGCACCGCATCACAATCTGCAGCATTTATTGTTTCTTCCAGCTCCCTTATTTGCTGCCTACCATAACCCATTGCAGGCAGAATTTTTTCAAGATGAGGATATTTTTCAAATGTTTCTTTAATCGAGCCAACAGCATATCTGCTCGCATCAATTATCTCCGCTCCATTTTGTTGCGCCGCCACCGTGCCTGCGCCATATGGCATTTCTCCATGCGTGAGCGTGGGACCGTCTTCGACAACGAGTACTCTTTTACCTTTTATGTCCCCTTCAACCTCTATTGGGGATGTCGCCTTTATTATCTTTGCATTTGGATTGGTTTTCTTTATATTCTCTTCAACCTTCTTTATGTTTTCCTCTTTTGCTGTATCAATTTTGTTTATGACAACAATATCAGCCATCCTCAGATTTATTTCTCCTGGGTAATAAGACAGCTCGTGACCGGGGCGATGGGGATCGGCTATCGTAATATGTAAGTCAGGCTTGTAAAATGGATAGTCGTTGTTGCCGCCATCCCATATTATAACATCTGCTTCCTTTTCTGCATTTCTCAAAATTTCTTCATAATCTACGCCAGCATATACAACCCCTCCCATTTCTATGTATGGCTCATATTCTTCTCTTTCTTCAATTGTGCACTCATGTTTCTCCAAATCTTCATAACTTGCAAATCTCTGACATCTCTGCTTTGCCAAATCACCATAGGGCATTGGGTGACGAATGGCGACAACATTAATTTTTCTTGAAAGAATCTCAAAAATCTTTCTGGAAAACTGGGATTTTCCGCATCCTGTACGAACTGCACACACAGCTATAACTGGCTTATTAGATTTCAGCATGGTATGCTCTGGGCTCAGGAGCTTAAAATCTGCTCCAGCAACATTCGCTATCGCAGCTTTTCCCATGACATAATTGTAGGAGACATCGCTATATGAAAAAACAACTTCATCCACCTCATGCTCCTTTATAAGCTTCGGGAGCTCTTTTTCATCATATATTGGTATCCCATCTGGATACAATTTCCCTGCCAACTCAGCGGGATATTTTCTTCCAGATATATTGGGAATCTGCGTTGCTGTAAATGCAACAACTTCGTATTCCTCATTATCCCTATAAACAACATTAAAATTGTGAAAATCTCTGCCTGCTGCCCCCATTATGATTACCTTTTTCTTCATGGGCTTGTAATAAGCCCTATTTTTTATATCTTTCTAACATCATCGAAATACTATCATATTTTTCCAGAGGAATTATTGCAAGCACCTTCCTATATTTATTGCATAACTCAGCGATTCTCTGAGCCATCCTTCCGTTCCTTATTTCTTCAAGCCTTCTGAAAGCCTTTATCGAAAGAATCTCCCTATTCCATTCCTTTACAAATTCCTCTGCGCTTTTAGCCTTAAATTTTTTCTTTCCCATTCTTCTTATTTTTGCAGAATGGCGGATGAGTGAAAAAATGGAAACGTTATCTACAAGCAGCTCTGCATACTCCTCATCATCTATGTCTACTGCCTTAAATGGCACTCCTGAGGCTTTTGCCATTTCATAAGCCACCTTGATGTCGAGAGGAGGAAGGGAAATTTCTCCATATTTGGAGAGGTGAAAGAGATAATACTGATACTGCAGACTCATTTCAAATTCTTCCTCATTTTTTTCATCCATCTTTTCCATTATCTCAATATCTTCAGGAGGTATGCCTATTGCAACACAATCTGGCTTTACCTTCTCAAAAGCCTTCTTTACCTTTTCCTCCTCACCTTTTAACCCATGGATTACTGGCAGCAAATATACTTTTCCCTCTCCTATTCTCTTCCATTTCATTTATGCCAATTAATTGGAGGGGCAATATAAAAATATGTCTCCTCGCAACACATCATTAATAAATTTTTTAGAGATTACATTCATGAATAAACTTCGAGCATACCTCCAGTTAATGCGTCTTTATGGAATTTTTATTGTTATGATGCCAGTTTTAGGAGCAATAGCAAATGGCATATTCCATCATCTTTTCCTGCTATTACTTGTCGGAATTTTTGCCAATATCTTTGGTTTTATTCAAAATGATTATTTTGATATCGAAATAGACAGAAAATCTGGCTATGTTGCAGACCGCCCGCTTGCGAGTGGTGTGATTTCTGAAAGAGAGGCAATTATTTTGATGACATCCTTATTTTTTGCCTCTCTTTTAATTACAATGTTATTTTTCTCACCCTTATCTCTTCTATTCCTGTTGCTCTATTATCTATTTTACACTATCTATAACAAACTTAGCAAAAAATTTGCATGGATGGAATATTCATTGGGTGCAGCCGCAACCATGATTTTCCTCGCTGGCTCATTCTCTTTTAAAAATAACATTTCATTTCCATGCCTTCTCGCCTCCTTTCTGCCGCTTTTGAAATATGTATTCAACGTAGGCATATCTGCAAATCTTAAGGATATAAAATATGACTTGATGCAAGGCGTAGCTACAACACCAGCAGTTTTTGGAGTGAAGGTGGACGATGATATTTACATCCCTATATCTTTCATATATTATGCCTACGGAATTAAACTTCTTTTCATATTGATTTCTTTCCTAATTTTCCTTTACATTCCAGCAAGGGTATCTATTTTACTGGCGATTTCAATTTCTATCGTCCTCATATACACTATCCGCAAGATATTTCAGAATATTGGTAACAGGGCACAAATGCTTTTTTATGCCGAAATCCATGAAATATTCACATACATGATGATTGCTGCAATTTTTTATGATTACATTGCAATACATACAAACGCTTTTCTTGCATTTGCTCTTCTTATAATTCCGCCAGTCTGGATTGTTGCCTGCCTCAAAATTTTCTTTGGAGGACGACCTTTGGAATGATATACTCCCTTCCACCCCACTCCACTTTTTTTATGAATGCAGAAGATAATATGCTATAGGAGATGATAAACGATACAACTGGACAGAGAAGAATGTGGTATGCTGGATGTATAAATCGGCTACGAGGATACTCCATAAGGGTTACGAAAGTATGATATTCCTGCCATCCTCTCACAAAATCAAAAAGAAAGGAGGAGAGGAGTAACAATCCAATAAACGGATGGAATGGAAGGACAATAACACCGGCAATATTGGATATTCTCATACCAACATTTAGGAAGAGAGCGAGAGACCAAAGAGAAGGAAAATAGCATTTTATCCATGCAAACTCTTTTGACATCCACTTAAAAATTTCTTTTTCTTCTTCCGATTCAACCATTGCTTGTGGAACAAATTTTATTGAAAATCCTTTCTTCTTGAGAGCTTTCGTAAGCGTGAGATCATCCACGATTTCATTTTGCCATATTTTTTCAACATCAGCTTCTTCAAAAACTGTTCTTTTTATTGCCGTCGATCCTCCCCAGCAAAACGCAAAACGTTCATAAAACATTATGGCAGCGATAGCAGCATTCCATACACAGAGCAGGGGGTTCTTAAAATACCATCTGTAAGTAGTTGAGCAGCCATTATCTATTCCCGCAACCAGATAGCGGAGCCATTTTTTATGGGGCTTTATGTCATCATCAGCAAACACAAAAATTTCACCATCTGCCTCTTTAATGCCTGTAAGAAGTGCTGCATTTTTACCACTGCATCCTTCATATGCCTCGGATATGATGACCCTCGTTTTTTCACTTCCTACTTTATTTTCCACTTCTCTTTTCTCCTCCTCGCTATCTACAACAACAATCACCTCGTAATCATTGTAATCTTGCTCTTCAAAATATTGCAACTGTATATTACCCTTTGAAGGAATTATAACACTCACCTTCCTATTATTTTTATCTTGTGGTTTCTTGCCATATCTCCTTCTCACCAAAGGCCAGGATACAACAGCAAGTACCCCGCCAAGAAAATTGAGGGCGCCTGCTGCAAACAAAAAGAGGAGTAGAATATCCACAATAGTATTGTTAAAATTTTATTTAAAACTTTTTAAAATCTCAGTATCTCCGCAAGCCTAAGCCAAAAAGATTTTTAATTCCGTCCTAAATACCAATTGTGCCGCCTTGGCTCAGGGGTAGAGCGCTTCCTTGGTAAGGAAGAGGTCCCGGGTTCGAGCCCCGGAGGCGGCTTTAAACCCCATTCTATTTAACAATTGATAAATTTTTTAAACCAATTCATGATTAGTTATGAGTGCTGGGATGAGAGGTAAGATGCTGCTATGTGTTATAGTGGTAGCATTTTTTATGATGCCAGTTGGTGTTAAAAGCAAGAATAGTGCATCTTCGGATTTTACCCATACAGTTTTTGTTGAATATACTACTGCGACATGGTGTCCTTATTGTAAATATGCTCATGCTGCTCTCCGAAATATCTATGAGGGAGGATGGTATCCATTCTATTTTGTTACCCATATCATTGATAAAAATAAAAATGCTTACACAAGAGCAGTGGAAGATTACAACATTTATTATATCCCCACTGTCTTTTTTGATGGCGGCTATGATGTTGTTGTGGGCGCTGATGTTACAGGAACAGAAGAAATATACAATGAGAGCATCATAAAGTGTGGGGAGAGAAGCGTTGCAGACATCGATGTTACAGTATCTGCAATGTGGATAGGAAATGCAACAATAAAAATAGATGTAGAGGTGCATAACAATGAAGTACTCGACTATGAGGGATATCTTAAAATATATGTGGTCGAAAAGGAATCTTCAATGGGGTGGCATGATACTGGCGGCGTTCCATATGCTTTTCCATTCTTAGATTATGCATTCAATGACTTAATAAATGTAGGAGGAAAAGATTCCTTCATAGAAGAAATTGTATGGAATGGTAATGAACATTCTAATGGATATGGCATCACTTTCAGCAACATCCAGCCAGATAATATAATGGTTATTGCAGCTGTTTTTAATAGCGAGTGGCATCAGGGATATGCTGTGCCACCTGATGGGGCGCCGTTTGATGCATACTATATTGATGATGTATCTGCTGCTGTGCCAAGTGTAGATGAAAACCCTCCTGAACTTTCTATAGAAAATCCTGCAGAAGGATATCTCCACATTTTTGGCAGGAAAATTGTGCCAGTTGGGCTTACAGTAATCATAGGAGATATAACTGTAAAAGCGACGGCAAAAGATGATGAAGCAGGAGTAGGAAGCGTAGAATTTTATGTTGATGATGAGCTTGAAAAGCGTTATAACTTCTCCGCCCTACGAATGGGAATGGGATGATGCAGCATTCTTAAAGCACACACTAAAGGTAGTTGCAAAAGATATGGCAGGGAATATGGCAGAGAAAACTATGAATGTGATGGCATTTAAAATATGATGCAAGAAATATAAAGAGCTTCATGATATATCTCCATGGAATATTATGCAACAACAATAGCAGGATTAGAAAAAGTAGCAGCCGATGAAATAAGAGAGCATGGTGGAAAAATCAGAGAAATAAGAGAAGGAAAAGGGAGAATATTCTTCGATGGAAACGAAAATCTAATTTCAGAACTCAACTTTTTTCGGTCGCACCATTGAAAGACTTCTTCTGCTGCTTGCTCATGAAGAAATAGAAAAGCTTGAAGATATCTACAGAATAACAAAATCGATAGATTTAAATTTCATCAAACCCCATCACAGCTTCGCTATTCGTGCCAACAGAGTGGGTGAGCATGACTTCACATCTATTGATATAGGGAGAGTTGCCGGACAGGCAGTTATTGATTCATATATTGAAAGCTACGGGCATCGTCTGAAAGTAAATTTAGATGAGCCAGATGTTATAATAAGGGTTGATGTGATTCAGAATGAAATTTTTATTGGCCTCGATACCACAGGAGATGATGCACTGCATAAAAGATGGTATCGCGTTTACTCCCATCCTGCCCCACTGAATGCTTCCATTGCTGCCTCCATGCTGAGAATAGCTGAATGGAAAAAAGAGGAAACAATATTTGATCCCATGGCGGGAAGCGGAACAATACCGATAGAAGCTGCTCTTGCTGGCAGGAATATTGCCACAGGTAAAAACAGAGAATTTGCTTACTTTAAAATATTTGATATGGAATTGTCCCCTCAAAAGGAAAATAAAAACATCATGGAAATATACGGAATGGAAAAGTTCAGGAAGCATGTAGAAGGTGCTAAAGAAAATGCAAGGGTGGCAGGCGTTGATGACACGATTCACTTTTTTCAAGGAGATGCCACAAAATTTAGTGGTATGGAAGCAGATGTTATAATAACAAATCCTCCCTATGGCCTGAGAATAGGCAGCAAAAAGATGATTGAAAAACTTTACACAGGCTTTCTATCAAAAGCAAAGGAAATTTTATGTGACAGAGGAAGGATCGTTGCCATAACAGCAAGCCAGAGAGAAATGATGGAGGCAGCGAAGAAAAATGGTTTTATTATTGAGGAAAAAATTGCAGTAAAATATGGTGATCTCGATGCCGTCATTTTCAAAATGCATATATGATGAAGCGATTCCATATTTGCCGAGAATGCAAAATTTGGAAAAAACAGTAAGAGGTATTTTACACAGAGATCAAACAATTTTTTAATATGTGCATTCTCCTTCTTTCTATGCATATGTGCTCTACTGTCAAGATGTAGGAAATAAAGCCCTTAGTGACGTGAGAAATGCAACGTTGAAACATATGATTCGTGTTTCATAAATGGATATAAGGCTTGTAAGATGACCTCATTTTTGGCGGTAATTTACTGACCACAATGGATGAATTTGGAAGATGAAGGAAAAATGGAGGGGGAGAGAGAAGGTGGAGATATAGTGCGTCATTTTCCTTCACCTACATATGGAAATAAACGGGGCATCCAGTCAAATTGAATCCATGGAATACCTATAATACTCCATGGAATTCCTTGGAGTCCAAAAATTGGTTTTGGCAAAGGCAAACGCCATTTATCCCAATAATTTCTGAACCATGTGTTTAAATAAGAACCGCCAAAGAATGCATCTTTTTGGTTATCAACAAAATTGTTATTTTTTATGATATTAAGATAAGATAATTCGATGTATATGCCTACTCCATTTTTCATCAAATAATTTCCAAAAATGCTATTCCTTCCGGAATTTTCAATCATTATGCCTGCCTCGCCACTTAAAGAAATTCTGTTGTAATATATTCGGTTATACTCCGATTTTTCGAGTGATATTCCTTCCTCTCTTGTAATGGAAATATTGTTTTCTTTTATAAGATTGCGAGAAGAAACACTCATTCCTATACCGTGGAATATGCTGTGCTCAAGAATGTTATTTGCCACAATATTATCGTGTGAATTCTGTAGATTGATGCCATACAGCGTATATGAAAAACGATTATCAAGGATAGTATTATTATTTGAACGATACAGATAAACTGCCATATCTGGATAATTAATTTTGTACGTTAACTTCACTGTGCAATTTCTTATTAAATTATGAGATGAATTCAAAAGGGCAATGGCACAATCTACATCTGAAAAAGTGATGTTCTGAATCAGAAAATCGGTGCAGTTTATCAGTATAATCTGGGCAGCATCCTCTGGAACTGTTTTTTCTTCTCATTCATATATGAATAAATGGGTTTTCCATTAGCCGTATTGTTTTCTATAACATTAACGCCATTCCATATCATTATCCCACAATTTTTGAATTTGTTGTTTTTAATCACATTGTTGCCTCCAGAAATTCTCAGTCCTCCGCCATAGTTGTTCGTGAAAATGTTTTTTATGATAGTGTTTTTGGAATCAAGAAACATTCCGAATATATTGTCTTCTACGAGATTGCCTGTAAAATTGTTATAATAGCTTCCTTTCCCGAAAGAAGTGCTTATTCCAACGTTATTTTTATAAATCCAGTTTTTAATGAACAAATTGTTTGATGAGGAGTACATGGTTATTCCATCTCCGGATATCTTGGACGAAATTGTATTGTTAAAGAAGGTGTTATTAGAAGAGTTACGGAGATAGATAGAGTACCATCTAGTATAAACAATTACATTATTTGAGATATTATTTCTCTCAGAATTTTTTAGATATATGCCGTTGGATTCGCATTTCCAGATGATATTGTTCATTATTACATTTTCACTTGAGCAAATTTTTATTCCGGCATGATTTGTTGCATTTTCTTTTACGCCAGTAATATTAAATCCTTTGATGTAACAGTTGTTTGCAGTAATATTCATTGCGTCTCCTTTTCCACATGCATCAATAATAGGAAAGTTTAATCCTATGAGGGTAAGGCTTTTATTTATAACAACATTTTCTTTGTACACCTTGGGATAAACCACTATTTTATCTCCATCACTTGCATCATCTATGGCATCCTGTATTTTTGTGTAATTGTTTGGTCCACTTCCGCCTACATACAGTATGTTGCCACCACCGTTTGTCAAAATATATCTCTTTTCAATGTGAAAATTATTTGTCATGCCCGCCTGATAAGGTGTGGCGGGCAAAATGGTTATAGTAAGCAGGATGCAGGTCATACCGGCAACAAATATCTTATTCATCTTCCCACCATTCTTTTTAACATCCATATAATGAATGTTATACGGCGTATAATAATTTCGAT